>CAMGRE010000137.1 GCA_946061355.1 uncultured bacterium
AATGAGCAGAAGATCATTGCTGATTTTACGCAGTATTTGAGCAATAAAGGTAAGATTCCCTTTCATGCTATTTCCGAAAATGCTGAAACGATTTTTACAATCATATTTGATATCTATAATAAAAATTGCAAATTAAATGAGGATATGTCTGATCATGAAAAGTTGCGATATTTTACTATTAATGTTGCATTGGCATCATTGTTTTCCAAGACTTCTGCACCTTTTAAAATAGCAGAGTTTGGAAGCACACGGGGCATACTTAGCTATAATGTTGCGGAGATAGCAGGTAGATTTAATGAAAACTCATTTCTGTGCCTGATAAGTGATGTTGTCGGCAATGACAGTGATAATATGTGTCTTGACAGAATACTTAATGCGACGAAGCTTCCGCAATTTTCCATGGTATTTTCTGATTATGACAAAACGAATCTTGCTGATAATACCTTTGACATAACATTAATAAACGGAGAGACTGATTTTATCATTCCCTATGATGTAATTAAGGAGGCCGAACGTATAACAAAGCCCGGTGGTATCATAATCTGTTGTTCGGCGGGAAATTGCTTATTAGAATCCACATTTAAGCTGATATACAGTCAAAGGCAGGAATATCGCTGTGATGTAACGGATACAATTTTCATAGTTCAAAAATCCGGTGATTCTTGGGAGAGAGCAGACAGAAATGTACTTAATACTGTTCCGGAACTGATTGAATGCATCCGTATTCAGCTTGAATCCGGTGATGATTTACAGGTATATAGAGGATTTGTAAAGAAAATTAATAAGTGTATTGACTATGCTATCCTCACTTACAATATTGAAATGAAACTCAAGCTTATAGAGTTAAAGGAAGAGCTGCTTGACTATATGAACAATATTGGTAAGGGGTATGGGGACTATTATAAGGAAAAGATTAGGTCATATATTACATATTTTTAGTGACTGATTTTTAGGTGAAAAAATTTATTTTATGCCTAAAGTTTTGGAAGAGTGTTCCGATATATAAGATAAGTAAAACAAAATTACTTAAAACCCTGTGGCAGGAACCGACGGAGCGTACGGCCGGAGGAACCTGACACACCAACGAGCAGCAAGGATGCTGCCGTAAATTCAAGGAGGAAAAAATATGGTAGTACAACACAATCTTACAGCGATGAATTCCAACAGAATGTTGGGCGTAACCACAAGTGCACAGGCAAAGGCTACAGAGAAGCTCTCTTCCGGTTATAAGATCAACCGTGCAGCAGATGATGCAGCAGGTCTTTCCAT
The DNA here is from genome assembly GCA_946061355.1 of uncultured bacterium. Taxonomy (GTDB): domain Bacteria; phylum Bacillota; class Clostridia; order Lachnospirales; family Lachnospiraceae; genus VSOB01. The sequence continues at coordinate 1,270 of CAMGRE010000137.1, forward strand.
TTCCGAGAAGATGAGAAAGCAGATCAGAGGTCTTTCTCAGGCATCTGACAACGCTGAGGATGGTATCTCCACAGTGCAGACAGCAGAAGGTGCTTTGACAGAAGTACACGATATGCTGCAGAGAATGAACGAGCTGGCAGTTAAGGCAGCGAACGGCACAAACTCTGAGTCTGACCGTGAAGCAATCCAGGCTGAGATCGATCAGCTGACCACTGAGATCGACCGTGTTGCTGAGACAACCAAGTTCAACGAGACTTACCTGTTAAAGGGTGATAAGGATGCTCCGAAAGGGACTTCTTACTCTTATGTCAACTATACGACATCGACGGCAGGAACGGCTGTATTTAGCAAAGATGAGGCGACAAACATCAGTCTGACATTCACGGCAGCAACAAAGGGTAGCGAAAAAACAAGTGCAGCAAATATGGATGACCAGAATGAGCTGATCAAGGCTCTCCGTGACAGCGGTGTAAGCATTACGGTAAGAAGCGAGTGGGATGCTAGTGCCGGTGAGGCAAAGACAACGACATATGCTTTGCAGCTGAACGGTGGCGCGGCAGAGAACTTCAAGGTTACCACTAAGAGCGCAGCTGTTGATGATGACGACAAGGTTACCTTTGAGATCTTCAATAACGCAGGAACCAAGTTGGCAGAGATTGAGGCGGGTGGTTTTGGAGAAGAAGCTACAGATGAGTACGATTACAATAAGACCATCACAATGAATGCAACGAAGGTTACCGCAAGCTTTGCAGCGGAACATGAAGCAGCTTACTATGACAGAGATGGCAATAAGGTTTCTACAAACGCTCTGGACAACTACTTCACAACGGTTTACGAAGGCAAGACCAATACAACCGGTACACGGTCCGTACTTGCTGACGCAGCGAAGGTATATGACGCTGTCGGCAATGAGACAGCGTTAAAGACAACTCACATTGCATACAGCCGTGATAAGGTTGGCGCTCTGAAGGTTGGTCTGCATGTAGGTGCTGACGCTACAGCTAACAACCAGATCACGATGACGATCGAGTCCATGAGCTCTAAGGGACTTGGTATCACCGGTCTGAAGGTTGACGGCACAGACGACAGCAATGCACTTGACGCAATCGACAAGATCAAAGAGGCGATCCAGAAGGTATCCAGTCAGAGATCTCAGCTCGGTGCAGTTCAGAACAGATTGGATCACACCATTAACAACCTGGATAACGTTGTTGAGAATACCACAGCCGCTGAAAGCCAGATCCGTGATACTGATATGGCTGAGACGATGGTTGAGTACTCCAAGAACAATATCCTTCAGCAGGCTGGACAGTCTATGCTCGCACAGGCTAATCAGTCGAACCAGGGTGTTCTTAGCTTACTTGGCTAATCGATATCGCTGTAGACAACGCAATTGCAAAGGGACCAGTTTCACTGGTCCCTTTCTTTGTATCTTAGATTTAAAAATACCTAAAAGGAGTTATATCATCATGAAGGATAGTTCCATTCTGTTATCAATATCCATGCTGATCTCCGGCAGACCGGAGATGGAGAAGAGCCTGGAATCTCTGCGAAAGCTTACCGGGGCGATCCCGTGTGAGATCATTCTGGTGGACACAGGTTGCAGCCCGCAGTACCGTGCTCTGGCGGAGCGGTATACGGATCAGATTTATGATTTCAAATGGTGCGGCGACTTCGCAGCGGCCCGTAATGTGGGACTGCATGCCGCTAAAGGAGAGTGGTTTCTCTATCTGGATGATGACGAGTGGTTTGAGGATACGCAGGGGATCATAGAGTTCTTCCGTTCCGGAGAATACCGGAACTATAATAGCGCCGCCTATATGGTGCGGAACTATTCTAACAGGCAAGGTACAATCTATGAGGAAGCGCCGGTATTCCGTATGGCAAAGCTGACATCGGAAACAGCTTTCTGTGGAAAGATACACGAGTCTCTATATCCCTATCTTTTGCCGCAGAAGTATCTCGCCGATTATGCACATCATTATGGGTATGTCTTTGAGGATGAGACTGCAAAGCGCAAACATGCCGAGCGTAATATCAGGCCTCTTCATGAGATGATGGAACAGGAACCGGGGGAGCCTAAATGGGCAGCCCAGCTGGCGCAGGAATATATGTGCGTTCATATGTATCGGGATGTGGTTGAGACCTGCGAGAAGGGACTGAGGCAGTGGGATCGTGAGAAGACCAGGAATGCATATATTCAGCCGCTGATCGGTGCGATGCATGGTTTTATTCTGCTTGCGCTGGAACGACTGAAGGAATATGAGGAGGAGGAGCAAAAACTCGCGGAAGCATTTGACGAGCCGGATATGACAGAGGCCACACAGGCATTTTTCCATTATTGCGGTTTCAGAATGTACGGGCTGGCAGGTCAGGATGAGAAGTGCGGGCAGCACGTGGCAGCATATCTCGACTGTTACGATCGGATGAAGGATATTCCGCTCGAGGTTGCGAGTCAGACGGATCTGGTGGCGTCGAGTGTGTTTCAGAGAAGGACGATGTTTCCGGGGCTGTTTATGATCATGGGTTCATTGATCCGGATGCAAGATACAGAGTTGACAGAGAGGGCATTTTATGCCATTGACTGGTCTGACAGACGGATGCTTCAGCAGTTGGAGGAGGAAAAGAAGCTGGTGGATGCCTGCTGCAGTACTCCGTATGATCCGTTGTGGGTCAAACTGTTACAGACGCTGGTTTCCAGAGAGGACGGCATCAAGGAGATGTACATTGCTTTTCTTGAGACGGAGATTGCCTATAAGAAAGACAATGAAACGGAGAAATTATCCCGCCTGCACCGTCTGGTTGCAGAGCTGGAATATGACCATAAGTATATATTATATACCAGAATCCTTTGGGCGGTAGAAAACCCTGATATAACTTCGGACGAAGAGCGCAGACAGACCGCCACAGAGTTGTTTGCACAGTTATTTGCCAATCATGGAAATGAACTCTTCGACATTAAGACAGAAGTCTGGAAGGTTGCAGAGACTCTGGAGATTCCTCTTGAACCGATGTTCCTGCAGGTGGAATACCGTGTCTGGAAGAGGGCGCTGGAGAGCTGGCTAATCGGCGCTTCGCTGGAGGAGATCGAGCGGTGGGACAACAGGCTTTCCTCATGGAAGACAGTAGCTGATATCCGCTATGATATCTTTGCTCTCAGATGTCTGGAAGGGCGGCTGCGGCATTGCGAACAGTCATTGCCTGCGATCGCGCAGGTGGAAACGCAGCTGTGGCAATACCGGGATGCGGTGCTTTCATTTTACGGGCCGTATTATACGGAACTTGCTTTTGACAAGATGACAATGATGCTGCCTGACGAGGTTCAGCTGGCGTTGGGACTGCAGGAATTGGAACAGGCGCGAAAGAACGGCACGGATCAGGATGTGATCCGGGCGCTTCGTGAGCTGACGGATGTCTATCCGACACTGAATCAGACAATTGCTTTCTATACGAAGCTTTTCCGCCGGGAGGTAAAGGACCGCAATGCCGAAATGCAGAAACTTGCCGGGACTCTTAAGGACAAAGTTCGTCAGCTGATTGCAGCCGGCAGTTACGCGGAAGCCAAAGCGATCATTGCCCAGCTGGAGCAGTTTATTCCGGGGGATGAGGAACTGCGGGAGATGAAACAGAGTCTGGAATGATCGTGTGCGGCAGAAAACAGACCATGATGTCATGCTTTGTCCCATGCGAATATGCTTGCGCCGTGGAGTAGAATTTAGAATAAACGAAATTTCGAAAAAATTTCGGAATTTACTGGCGTATTAGCTCAAAATCTGCTATAGTGATTGCAAAGAGAGGTTGATGAAAATGGAAGATAGAGCAAAGAAATTAAAAAAGGCAATTTTGGCAAAATTCAAGAGCGTGCGTCAGTTCTCCATCGAGATGGGAATTCCGTACAGTACATTGGTGACAGCGCTTGACCGCGGGATCGAAGGCATGGCATATGGGACAGTGATCCGTATGTGCGAGAGACTGGAGATCAATCCGGTGGACTTCACTCCGCTTGACAAGAATGTCCCGGTCAGCGAGCAGCTGCTGCAGAACCGCGTGATGCAGTATTATGTGCGTCTGAATGACACGGGCAAAGAGCGTATCCTCGAGCTGATGGATGATTTCGCACAGATTAAGAAATATCATAAGAAGTAAAAGGGAGCAGGAACCGGACGATGCACTATGATTATCTGATCGTGGGAGCCGGATTATACGGAGCGGTTTTTGCCCATGAGATGAAACAAAAGGGAAAACGTTGTCTGGTGATTGACAAGCGGGATCATCTTGCCGGAAATATTTATACGAAGCGGGTCGATGATATCGATGTGCACTGGTACGGAGCCCATATTTTCCATACCTCCAATGAGGCGGTCTGGAAGTATGTCTCTCAGTTTGTGCATTTTAATCACTATGTCAATTCACCGGTGGCAGTGTACCGGGACGAACTGTATAATCTGCCTTTTAATATGAATACGTTCCATGCGATGTGGGGTGTGCGTACACCGGCGGAAGCTCAGGCAAAGATCAGGGAACAGATTGCGCAGTGCGGCATCACGGAGCCGAAGAATCTGGAGGAGCAGGCGCTGTGCCTGGTGGGACCTGATATTTATGAGAAGCTGGTAAAGGGCTATACGGAGAAGCAGTGGGGACGTGACTGCAGGGATCTGCCGGCTTTTATCATCAAGCGGCTGCCCTGTCGGTTTGTCTATGACAACAATTACTTCAATGATCCTTATCAGGGAATTCCGGTGGAGGGATATACGTATCTTGTGGAGCAGTTACTGGAGGGGATTCCTGTGCTGCTGAATACCGAATACAAATCGTTCCTTGCGCAGAATCAGTCTTTGGCTGAGCCAGATACGTTTGAGAAAACTGTCTATACCGGCATGATCGACGAGTATTTTGATTACAGTTTGGGCGATCTGTCTTACCGGTCACTCCGGTTCGAGGTGGAGCGTCTGCCGGAATGCGACAATTATCAGGGGAATGCGGTCGTGAATTACACGGAGCGTGATGTGCCCTATACCCGGATCATCGAGCACAAGCATTTTGTGTTCGGGAAGCAGAAAGGAACGGTTATCACCAGGGAGTATCCTGCGGAATATCACAAAGGGGATCTT
>CAMGRE010000138.1 GCA_946061355.1 uncultured bacterium
CACGCCTGCGTCCCCGCATAGTCAAACTCTGCCGCCTGTCCGATGACGATGGGACCGGAGCCGATTACCATAACTCGTTTTACATTTGGGTTCTTAGGCATTCTTCTCCACCTCCATCATCTGAATAAAACGGTCAAACAGATATCCCGAATCCTGCGGTCCCGGACATGCCTCCGGGTGATACTGTACCGTAAAGATATTTTTGCCTGTATACGAAAGTCCCTCGCAGGTACCGTCATTGACATTGACGAATGCCGGCGTTGCAACCTTCGGGTCCAGTCTGTCCATGTCCACCACATAACCGTGGTTCTGGGAAGTGATATACACTCTTCCCGTCTTTAAGTCCTTAACCGGATGATTGCCTCCGCGATGTCCGTATTTCATCTTGAATGTATCGGCTCCCGTGGCAAGCGCCATCAACTGATGTCCGAGACAGATCGCAAAGATCGGCACATCCGAATCATATAATTTCTTGATCTCCCGGATAACAGACTCACACTCCTTGGGATCCCCTGGTCCGTTGGACAGCATAATGCCGTCCGGCTGATCCGCCAGGATCTCCTCCGCGCTTGTGAGCGCCGGATACACCGTCACATCACAGCCGCGCTGTGCCAGAGACTGCGCAATGTTCTTCTTGGTACCGAGGTCAAGTAACGCCACTTTTTTATTTTTTCCATTCAGTTCACGGACGAGCGTCGGCTTCTTCTCTTTCTCACCGGTATACACGGCGCTTCCGGAGATCGGTCCGTTCTCCTCCAGTGTCTGTGAACCTTTCACGGTATATTTGCTCTCGCAGGTAACCTTCTCCACAACCTTTCCGGTCGTATAAGCCTTCAGTCTGGGAAGAATGCTCTGCAGATCATAGTTTTCATCCGTCGTGATCATGCCGTTCATGGTGCCCTTCTCCCGCAGGATCTTCGTGAGAGCTCGGGTGTCGATACCCGCGATGCCGGGCACACCATTTTCCGTCAGGAACTCCTGAATCGTCTTGTCACACCTGAAATTGCTCGGAATTCTGGACAGTTCCCGCACGATAAATCCATCCGGCCAAGGTTGTCTGGATTCCATATCTTCCATGCAGACACCGTAATTTCCAATGAGCGGATACGTCATGCACACTGCCTGTCCCGCATAGGACGGGTCGGTCAGCACCTCCAGATACCCTGCCATGGAGGTATTGAACACAATCTCGCTTATGATCTCTTTCTCTGCACCAATGTGAGTTCCCTCAAACACCGTGCCGTCTTCCAGTATTAAAAATGCTTTCATCTGCATTCCTTTCTTTTTCAGCGTCGCTTGATTTTCTGCCTACCTGAAGTATTTCACGCCGGATTCAAATATCTTCAGATCCTGCTCTCCGTAAATATTGACTGCCACAGCGGTTCCACGTCTCTCAACGTGTGCCATCTTGCCGAAGCACCTTCCGTCAGGTGAGGTGATACCCTCGATGGAAGCATAGGAGCCGTTCACGTTCCACTCCTCATCCATCGTCACATTGCCCTCGGGATCGGCATACTGGGTCGCCACCTGACCGTTTGCAAACAGCTTGTCAATCCACTCCTTCGGCGCCACAAAACGTCCCTCACCGTGGGATGCCGGACTCGTATAAGTCTTGCCGAGTTCCGCTTCCTGAAGCCAAGGGGACTTGTTGGAAACCACCTTGGTGTACACCATCCTGGAAATGTGGCGGTTGATCGTGTTGAAGGTCAGTGTCGGAGAATCTTCCTTCTGACCGACCACTTCGCCGTAAGGCACAAGTCCCAGTTTGATCATTGCCTGGAAGCCGTTGCAGATACCGAGCGCCAGTCCGTCTCTCTCCTGAAGCAGTCTGGTGACCGCTTCCTTCAGTTTTTCATTCCGGAACGCCGTTGCAAAAAATTTCGCACTGCCGTCCGGCTCGTCGCCTGCGGAGAAGCCGCCCGGGAACATGATGATCTGCGACTGGCCGATCGCCTTCTCAAAAACTTCTACCGATTCCCTGATATCCTGAGCCGACAGGTTTCTAAATACCTTCGTGATCACGTTGGCTCCCGCGCGGTGGAATGCTTTCGCGCTGTCGTACTCGCAGTTCGTTCCGGGGAACACCGGAATGAATACCGTCGGCTTAGCCACTTTATTCTTGCATACATAGATGGAGTCAGTCTGATAGCACTCGCTTGCAACCGCCTCCGTACCTTTCTCCGCCCTGGTCGGGAATACTTTCTCCAGTCTTCCTGTCCATGCGGTGAGCGCCTCTTCCACGGGAAGTTTCATATCCTTCCATGTGAATACACCGTCATCTGTCACCTGACCGACTTCGATATAGTCAATATCCTTCTCATCCAGATATTCTGTGATATCCTCCGATGCCTCCACCAGAATGCCGCCCAGCATATTCTCAAAGAGTTCCTCCGCATCCAGTTCCTCATCAAATGCGATGCCAAGCTTATTGCCGAATGCCATCTTGCTTGCCGCAGCCGCGATTCCGTGGGAATCAATCGCATACGCGGACACGATCTTCTTCTCTTGAATCAGGTCGCGCACCTCGCCGTAGAGTTCCATCACCCACTCATAGACCGGCAGGTCATACTCGTCCTTCTCTATAGGCAGTGCGATCAGTTTATTTCCGGCCTGCTTGAGTTCCGGTGTGATCACGTCATGGTAATCCGCCACATCGACCGCAAACGATACGAGCGTCGGCGGTACATCAATCTCGTTAAACGTTCCGGACATACTGTCCTTGCCGCCGATCGAGGGCAACTCATAACCGAGCTGTGCATCGAACGCACCGAGCAGCGCCGCAAAAGGCTGGCTCCAGCGCTCGGGATCCTCCGTCATTCTGCGGAAATATTCCTGAAACGTGAATCTGACTTTCCTGTAATCACCGCCTGCTGCCGTGATTCTGGCAAGGGATTCCGTCACGGCATACACTGCACCGTGATAAGGACTCCAGGAGGACAGGTACGGGTCAAATCCATAACTCATCATGGTCACCGTATTCGTCTTGCCATGAAGCACCGGAAGCTTGGCAACCATGGCCTGTGTCTCTGTCAGCTGATATTTGCCACCATAGGGCATCAGGACGCTTCCCGCACCGATGGAGCTGTCAAACATCTCCGCCAGACCTTTCTGTGAGCAGACATTCAGATCTGACAGAAGTGTCAGCCATGCCGTTTTCACATCGCCTGCCTTGAGAGCCTCCCCTGCTTTCTCACATGCCATTTTCTTAAAATAATTATCTTCCTCCGAAGGAATATTCACCGTGACATTTGTCTCCTGATGAGCGCCATTCGTATCTAAGAACGCCCTGGAGATATTCACGATCTCTTTTCCCCGCCAGCTGATGACAAGGCGGGGTTCCTTCGTGACCTCTGCCACGGCAACCGCCTCGAGGTTTTCCTCTGCAGCATAGGACAGGAATCTGTCCACATCATCTTGATCAACAACGACCGCCATACGCTCCTGGGACTCGGAGATTGCAAGCTCCGTGCCGTCCAGGCCTGCATATTTCTTGGGCACTTTATCGAGATTGATCACCAGTCCGTCAGCAAGCTCGCCGATCGCCACGCTCACTCCGCCCGCACCGAAATCGTTACACTTCTTGATCAGACGGCTGACTTCCTCCCTGCGGAACAGTCTCTGTATCTTACGCTCGGTGGGCGCATTTCCCTTCTGCACCTCAGCTCCGCACGTCTCAATCGAACTTTCCGTGTGTACTTTGGAAGATCCCGTCGCTCCGCCGCAGCCGTCGCGCCCTGTCCGTCCTCCGAGCAGGATGATGATATCCCCGGGATCGGAAGTTTCGCGGATCACATTTTTCCTGGGAGCTGCTCCCATGACCGCACCGATCTCCATACGCTTTGCCACATAATCGGGATGATAGATCTCCTTCACATAGCCCGTCGCAAGACCGATCTGGTTTCCGTAGGAGGAATACCCGCTTGCGGCTCCGCGCACGAGTTTCTTCTGGGAAAGCTTGCCTTTTAATGTCTCAGATACGGGCACAGTGGGATCTGCCGCACCGGTTACACGCATCGCCTGATATACATAGGAACGGCCGGACAACGGATCACGGATCGCCCCGCCAAGGCAGGTCGCAGCGCCACCGAAAGGCTCAATCTCCGTGGGATGATTGTGTGTCTCATTCTTAAAGCTGACAAGCCACTCCTCCGTCACGCCGTCAATCTCCACCGGCACAACGATCGAGCAGGCATTGATCTCGTCGGACTCCTCCAAATCCTGCAGCTTCCCGTCTTTTTTCAATTTCTTCATCGCCATCAGGGCAAGATCCATCAGGCAGACAAACTTGTCCTTTCTGCCCTTCACAATCTCCTCTCTGACATCCAGATAAGACTGATACGTCGTCTCGATCGGGGATCTGTAATATCCGTCCTCAAACGTGATATTCTTTAATTCCGTGGAAAATGTCGTATGTCTGCAGTGGTCAGACCAGTAAGTATCCAGCACGCGGATCTCTGTCATTGAGGGATCCCTGTGCTCCTCAGACCTGAAATAATTCTGGATATGTTCAAAATCACGGTATGTCATCGCCAGATTCAGAGAGGAATACAGCTCTCTGAGCGCTGAGGAATCCATATCGCAGAAACCGTCAAAGATCTTCACATCGGCCGGCTCCTCATACACCGTCTCCAGTGTCTCCGGCTTCACCATTCCCGTCTCTCTCGAATCAACAGGATTGATACAGTACGCCTTGATCCGTTCAAGCTCGTCCTCCGTGATATCACCCACAAGCAGATAGGTTACCGCGGTGCGGATGATCGGCTCCTCACTCTCATTTAAGAACTTTACGCATTGCACGGCGGAATCCGCTCTCTGGTCAAACTGACCCGGCAGGAATTCCACACTGAACACATGCCCGTTTGCCGGAACCGGAATCTCTTCCCTGTACAGAACATCTACCGGCGGTTCGGAAAAAACGGTCCTGCAGGCGGTCTCAAAGGTATCTTCGCTTAAGTTTTCCACATCATAACGGATAAACTCCCGCACCTGCTCCACTCCGGTGATGCCCAGATAGCTTCCGATCTCCTCCTTCAGCTCTTTTGCCTTTACCGCAAAAGCCTCCTTTTTCTCCACATAAATGCGCTTTACAGCTCCCATGAATCATCCTCCATCCTTTTTTCCTATCGCTGTGTCAACATATTTTTCATTATACTGGATTTTCAGTATTTTTCAATGACAATCGTCAAAGTCGATGCCATAAAAAAGCTGATGCTTCCTGATCCTTCAGGAATACATCAGCTGTGATTCATTCTTCGGCCACAAGACCTTTCATAATATAAAGAAGTTCGTCATCCACGGCTTTCTCCGTAATGCCGATCGTATGTGCCGAAACCTTCAGGCCCTCCAGCACATACATGATATTTCGCGCCGCCCCCAAAGGATCCTCACAATAGAATTCTCCGGTTTCCACGCCGGCAGCGATCAGTTTCTCGATCACGCCGACAGCTTCCTCAAACTGATTACGGATAATATTGTCTTTTTTCGCTACTTTATTATCGAAAAAGAATTCATATACGGCAATGGAGAGATTGTTCTTCTTGCGAAGCAGTTCTTTCTTCTGTTCTTTCAGAAACAATGCAAGAATATCCGCAGAAGATGCATTCTCGGAGATCGCAAACGTATCATCTGTCTCCTGACTTTCCATGCGCAGCACTTCCAGGAAGATCTCCTTTGTGCTCTCAAAATAGAGATAAAGTCCGCCACGGCTGATCTCACAGGCATCAACGATATCTTTCATTGTCACCTGCTTAAATCCCTTCTCCATAAATACTTTTCTTGCCGTCTCCAGTATAAATTGTCTTTTTTGAACTGACTTTTCTCCCATTCCCCATAACTCCTTTATCATTCCATCGGCTTGTCCCAAAATGTAATGAGTTCTCTCATCTTGAGTAACAGCTCCAAAAATATACCATTTTTTACGCCGTCTGTCCAGACCGTCGCCTTTGTCATTCCTTTTAAAATATATTTCGAGAGGATTCCGCACAAACTGTCCATATCGGTCAGTTCCGCCTTCCCGATAAAGCGGCGCTCATCCTCCACCGTCCTGATCCTGTTGCGCGAGTACACATACACATAATTTCTGTCCATGAGAGTTGTCGCTCTGGCCGCCTTGACAAATCCAAGCAGCGTGCTATCGTAAACCGGCACGGAAATCGAATTCTCCGCCAGTCCGTCACCGCTATAGAAGTTCGAAAGCTGCCGACCGGCCTGCGTTTCCAGCCACGGAATATAGGGAATCAGCTTCTCTATCTGCGGTCTGTAATAAGCAATAATCTCCTCCCGGCTCATCTTATCTTTCTCTATCATTTCATCCTCCCCCGTCACAAAAGCCTTTTGTGACATG
>CAMGRE010000139.1 GCA_946061355.1 uncultured bacterium
GAAAAATCTATATTTCAAATGCGTGTGAATATCCCAATGTCTTTCGCTTTCTATGATGGCATCGTATTTGTTGCCGCGTCGGATCTCGCGCTCCACAAATTTCGTACAGTCGTCCACCAGCCAGCGGATCGGTGCATCGGACAGACCGGAGGAAACGGCGTTCTCCTTTGCCCAGCCGACCATTCCCTTGGAGGCGTCCACATGTGTCACGCTCGCGCCCGCTTTTGCTGCAGCGAGTGTTGCGCCGCCCGTGTAGGCGAACAGATTCAGTACTTTGACGGGACGGCCTGCCCGGCGGATCTTCTCACTGCACCAGTCCCAGTTGACTGCCTGCTCCGGAAAGATTCCGGTATGCTTGAATTTAAACGGCTTTAAGCGGAAGGTCAGCTCCCGATAGGAGATCGTCCATTCGTCCGGCAGATCGAAGAATTCCCATTCTCCGCCGCCTTTTGCGCTTCTGTGATAGTGCGCGTTGCGCGTCTTCCAGCCTTTGTTTTTGCGCGGCGTGTTCCAGATCACCTGCGGGTCCGGTCTGACCAGCAGATAATCGCCCCAACGCTCCAGCTTTTCTCCGCCGGAGGTGTCCAACACTTCATAATCTTTCCATTGATCTGCAATCCACATAAAGAACTCTCGCTTCCTATAAAAATATGCTACACTAACTATACAACAGACAGAAACGCAAAGCAAATCTTTCGCGGAAACGACAGGAGAGAAATCTGCCATGGCAAAGAAAAATGTGAAGAAAACGAAGAGCCGGATTGTGAGCGCCGCATGGAAACTCTTTTACGATCAGGGCTATGAGGATACGACGATCGAGGAGATCATTGCCGAATCCGGCACATCCAAAGGTTCCTTTTATCACTATTTCGAGGGAAAAGATGCCTTGCTGGGCTCGCTTTCTTATATGTTTGATGAGAAATATATGGAGCTGGAAGATGAACTGACGGATGAGATGAGCGCCTGCGAGATCCTGCTCTTTCTGAACCGGGAACTGTTTGAGATGATCGAGAAGAGTGTAGACATCGAACTGCTCGGCAGGCTGTTTTCCACGCAGCTGACGACGAAGGGGCAGAAATATCTGATGGATTACAGCCGTGAGTATTACAAACTGCTCAAGCGGATCGCGGTGGAGGGGAAAGAGCGCGGCGAACTGACGGATGAGATGTCTGTCAGCGAGATTGTCAAATACTATGCCATGTGTGAGCGCGGAATCCTGTATGACTGGTGCCTTTGCGACGGAGAATATTCTCTGAGTGAATACAGCAGTAGGGTCATGCCGATGTTCCTATATAAATTACAGAAATAGTTCAATACATATTCTTGTCAAAAAGCACGTAAAATCAATAAAAAAGCCAATAAAAGCAGAACACGGTACAAACTAAAGTCTAAACTTTATTCTGTATTGCGTTCTGTTTTTGTATGTGGTATAACGGAACAAGCTACGAAAGAGAGAGGAGAAGTGTTATGTTTATGACAAGTAATATCTGTATTCTGATCGCGATCATTGCTTATCTGGTGCTTGTGGTCGGAATCGGCATCAAATATGCCAAAAAGAATGAGAGCACAGAAGATTTTTATCTGGGTGGAAGGAAGTTAGGACCCTTTGTGACGGCTATGAGCGCGGAGGCTTCCGATATGAGTAGCTGGCTCCTTATGGGATTGCCGGGCGTTGCTTATGTGTCGGGACTTGCCGATGCGGCATGGACGGCGATCGGTCTGGCGGTCGGAACGTATGTCAACTGGCTGATCGTGGCGAGGAGGCTCCGCCGCTACACGGTGGTGGCAGGCAATGCGACGACGCTTCCGGAGTTCTTTTCCAACAGATTTCATGATGATAAGAAGATACTCAGCGTGATTGCTGCGGTTGTGATCATTATTTTCTTCGTTCCGTACACGGCATCCGGATTTTCTGCCTGCGGCAAACTGTTCGCCAGCCTGTTTGGCATGGATTATATGACGGCGATGATCATGAGCGCTGTCGTGATCGTGGCTTACACGACGCTCGGCGGATTTATGGCGGCGAGTACATCAGACTTCCTGCAGAGTATCATTATGAGTATCGCGATCGTAGTCGTACTTGGATTCGGCACGATGAGCGCAGGAGGCATTGGCGCGGTTGCAGAGAATACAAAATCTCTTGCAGGATATTTCAGCCTGACGGCGCTGCATGATGCAGCAGCCAATGCGGCTGTCAGCTATGGACCGATTACGATCGTCTCTACACTTGCATGGGGACTCGGATATTTCGGTATGCCCCATATCCTGCTTCGCTTTATGGCGATCGAGGATGAGAATAAGTTAAAGCTTTCGAGAAGAATTGCCTCTGTGTGGGTTGTTATCGCGATGGCAGTTGCGATCTTTATCGGTATCGTCGGCAATGCCATGAGCGCGGCGGGAGCGATTCCTGTGCTCGAGGATGCAGAGACTGTGCTTGTTGCGATTGCAACGCTGCTTAGCAGCCACGGTGTCATTTTTGCACTGCTTGCGGGCGTGATCCTGGCCGGCGTTCTCGCAGCGACAATGTCAACGGCGGATTCACAGTTGCTTGCAGCTTCCTCCAGTGTTTCACAGAACATTATCAAGGAAGTACTTTTCAAGGATATCAGCGCTAAGACGGGCATGATCATTGCCAGAGTGACGGTGATCCTGATCTCGGTCATCGGTGTGTTTATCGCGCGTGACCCGAACAGTTCCGTATTCGGAATCGTGTCCTTCGCATGGGCGGGCTTTGGTGCAGCATTCGGACCTGTCGTACTGTGTTCCCTTTTCTGGAAGCGCACGACGAAGCAGGGCGCTCTTGCCGGAATGATCAGCGGCGGTATCATGATCTTTGTATGGAAGTTTATCGTCAGACCGCTGGGCGGTGCATGGAACATTTACGAGCTCCTGCCTGCATTCCTCGTAGCGTGTGCTTTCATTATTATTGTAAGTCTTTTGACAAAAGAACCCGATGAGAGTATTATAAAGGAGTTTGAGGAAGCAAAGCAGGCATAGCCGGAGTGACGGACAGCTGCCTGCGTGGCGGCAGGGAGAAAAAACATGCTGGTTTGTGATTATATCGTACAACAGATTGACGGGGACTATGCCCATTTGAGGCGGGTTGATATGATGGAGGAGGCGCCCAAGCTGGTGGCGAGAGCGCTTCTCCCGCAGGAGATCCGCGAGGGCAGTACCCTGCATTATGAGATGATGCAGTATACATTGATTGACTGAGTGCAGCGCCGTACTACGGCGCTGCAGTTATATATAATAGGAAGAGAGGGATACGGTCATGTCGATCGAACGCGCAAAAGAGTATCTGAGACAATATGGAATGGAAGACAGAGTCCGTGAGACAGAGATGTCCAGCGCCACGGTGGAGTTGGCAGCAGAAGCACTCGGCTGTGAGCCGGCAAGGATTGCCAAGACGCTTTCTTTTCTGGTGAATGAGGAAGCGGTGCTGATCGTGGCAGCGGGCGATACCAAAGTGGACAATGCGAAATATAAACATTTCTTTGGCACGAAGGCAAAGATGCTTTCCCCGGATCAGGTGGAGGAGATGATCGGACATGCCATCGGCGGTGTCTGCCCGTTTGGGATCAACGAGGGCGTGAAGGTCTATCTCGACGAATCACTTCGGCGGTTCGAGACGGTGTTTCCTGCGTGCGGCAGCAGTAACAGCATGATCGAGCTGACCATGCCGGAGCTGGAACAGTGTTCCGGCTACACAGCATGGGTGGATGTGTGCAAGCTGAGAGAATGAGGGGACTGTTCGGAACAGGCCGGAGCGGAACCGTGCAGACTATGAGAATACGGATTGTATTAAAAAAAGAACAATTTTTTTGAAAAATAACTTGCAAGAACCAGACTTATCCTATATACTGAATGTTGCTGTGACATTGATAGCTATGAAGCGTGAGGTTGCTGCCCGTTGTGGCAGGTTTTCCGCGGAGCGAATGTCAAGTTAGGAAACTGACGACAAGTCACTGTACAGAATCAGCAAAGTCTGCCGAGGGCAGAAACGACGTGTGAAAGTCTGGTTTGCAAAAATACAGGACACACACGGGAGAGTGTACAGTCACCGCTTGTCGTACTTAAGAAATTAAAAGTGCGAAAAGGAGGCGACTTTTTTTATGGCAAGTCAAGTAATGAGAATCACATTAAAAGCTTACGAGCATCAGTTAGTGGATGCGTCTGCCAAGAAAATCATCGAAACAGTTAAGAAAAACGGATCTCAGGTGAGTGGACCGGTTCCGCTTCCTACCAAGAAGGAAGTTGTTACCATTCTTAGAGCGGTTCACAAGGACAAAGATTCCAGAGAGCAGTTCGAGCAGAGAACACACAAGAGACTGATCGACATCATTGCTCCCACACCCAAGACTGTAGATGCATTACAGAGACTGGAAATGCCTGCCGGTGTTTACATCGACATCAAAATGAAAAACAAATAAGACCCCTACTAGTATGAATGAGGATTCATTCCGCTGTAGAACAAACAGGAGGTAAAAAGAATGAAGAAGGCAATTTTAGCGACGAAAGTCGGCATGACACAGATCTTCGACGAAGTTGGCAACCTGATTCCGGTTACCGTGCTTCAGGCTGGTCCCTGTGTTGTGACACAGGTTAAGACAATGGACAACGACGGTTACAGCGCTGTTCAGGTTGGTTTTGTTGATAAGAAAGACAAGATCATCAACAAAGACAAGAGCGGCAAGAAAGAGATCATCCACAGACACGGAGTAAACAAGGCACTCAAGGGTCATTTTGAGAAGGCCGGCGTTTCTTCCAAGAGATATGTGAGAGAGTTCAGATTTGAGAACGCTGAGGAGTATGCACTGGGAAATGAGATCAAGGCAGATATCTTCGCTGAGGGCGACAGAGTAGATGCTACGGCTACTTCCAAGGGCAAGGGCTTCCAGGGCGCCATCAAGAGACATGGCCAGCACAGAGGACCTATGGCTCACGGCTCCAAGTTCCATCGTCATCAGGGTTCCAACGGTGCCTGCTCCTCACCCAGCAAGGTATTCAAGGGAAAAGGCATGCCCGGACATATGGGCTCCGTAAAGGTGACTGTACAGAACCTTACGGTTGTGAGAGTTGATGCAGAGAAGAATCTGCTTTTGGTAAAGGGCGCAGTACCCGGACCTAAAAAAGCTTTAGTAACAATCAAAGAGACTACGAAAGTAGAAGCTTAATTTTAGGATGAAAGGAGGACCATTCAGATGGCAAACGTATCTGTTTATAATATGGAAGGCAAAGAAGTTGAGAAAATTGACTTAAGCGATGCCGTATTCGGCGTGGAAGTGAATGAGCATCTGGTACACATGGCAGTTGTTCAGCAGCTTGCGAACAACCGTCAGGGAACACAGAAAGCAAAGACACGTTCCGAGGTTTCCGGTGGCGGAAGAAAGCCCTGGAGACAGAAGGGAACCGGTCATGCAAGACAGGGTTCAACAAGAGCACCTCAGTGGACAGGAGGTGGCGTTGTATTCGCTCCCGTTCCGAGAAGCTACTCTTTCAAGATGAATAAAAAAGAAAAGCAGCTTGCACTCAAGTCCGCACTGACAAGCAGAGTGCAGGAGAACAAGCTGATCGTGGTTGACGAGCTGAAGTTTGATGAGATCAAGACAAAGAACTTCAAGAAGGTGATGGATAACCTCAAGGTTACCAAGGGTCTTGTGGTTCTGGCAGAGAATGATCAGAACGTAGTAATGTCCGCAAGGAATATTTACGGTATCGATACGGCACTGACAAACACCATCAATGTCTATGACATTATGAAAGCTGGCACAGTTGTCCTGACAAAGGATGCTGCGAAGAAGATCGAGGAGGTGTACGCATAATGGCAAACATTCAGTATTATGATGTGATCCTCAAACCGGTTATCACAGAGAAGAGTATGGCCGGCATGAGCGACAAGAAATATACTTTCCTTGTTCACACAGAGGCAAACAAGACACAGATCAAAGAAGCTGTGGAGAAGATGTTCGAGGGAACAAAGGTTAAGAGCGTCAACACAATGAACCTTGACGGCAAGAAAAAGAGAAGAGGCATGGTTGTCGGCAAGACAGCCAAGACCAAGAAAGCAATCGTTCAGCTGACAGAGGACAGCAAAGAGATCGAGATTTTCACAGGTCTGTAAAAAGCGATTGACAACCGGCGGCAAGTTGACAGCCGGAGAAGCAACTATGTACACATAAGTACGAAAATAAATGCAGTAACCGAAAGGAGAAACAACAATGGGAATTAAGACATATAACCCATATACACCTTCCAGAAGAAATATGACCGGTTCTGA
>CAMGRE010000140.1 GCA_946061355.1 uncultured bacterium
GAAAAGAGGAACGAAATGAGAACATTGAGCAGCAGGACGGAAACATTCACGGAATCCGTCATCCGAAAAATGACAAGGATATCAAATCAGTACGGAGCGGTAAATCTGTCACAGGGTTTTCCCGATTTTGATCCGCCGACAGAGTTGACAGACCGACTTAGTCAAGTGGCGAAAGAGGGGCCACATCAGTATGCGGTCACCTGGGGAGCGCAGAATTTCAGGGAAGCTGTGGCGGCGAAGTATGAACATTTCTCGGGCGTACCTATTGATCCGAATGCGGAGCTTGTCGTCACCTGCGGGAGCACGGAGGCAATGATGTCAGCGATGATGTCCGTGGCGAATCCGAGTGACAGGGTTGCCGTTTTTTCTCCGTTCTATGAAAATTACGGCGCGGATGCGATCCTGTCAGGCGCGGAGCCGGTGTATATTCCGCTCGTGCCGCCGGACTTTCACTTTGATCCGGACAGGCTGGAGGCGGCGTTTCAGGATGGCGCAAAGGCGCTGATCCTCTGCAATCCCTCCAATCCGTGCGGAAAAGTCTTTACCTATGACGAGCTGAAGGTCATCGCAGACCTTGCAATCAAATATGACGCATATGTCATTACGGATGAAGTGTACGAACA
This sequence comes from uncultured bacterium, assembly GCA_946061355.1. Taxonomy (GTDB): domain Bacteria; phylum Bacillota; class Clostridia; order Lachnospirales; family Lachnospiraceae; genus VSOB01. Next base: position 624 of record CAMGRE010000140.1, read on the forward strand.
TATCGTGTATGAGCCCAACAAGCATATTTATCTGTCCTCCCTGCCCGGAATGCGGGAGCGGACGATCGTCTGCAATTCGCTGTCAAAGACGTATTCGATCACGGGCTGGCGGCTCGGCTATGTCATCGCCTCTCCTGAGATCTGCGACAGAGTAAAGAAGGTGCATGACTTCCTGACGGTCGGTGCACCGGCGCCGCTCCAGGAGGCGGCAGTGACGGCGCTTAAATTTGGTGATGAATATTACAAAGAACTTCAGGCACATTATACCCATATGAAGAAAGTGTTCCTGGATGGTCTGGATCAGATCGGACTGCGCTATACGGAACCTCAGGGAGCTTACTATGTGCTGGTGGATGTGTCGGAATTCGGCGTGAAGGATGACAACGCATTCTGTGAGTGGCTGGCGAGAGAGGTGGGCGTGGGCGCCGTGCCCGGCTCCAGCTTTTTCCGCGAGAACATCAACAACTATATCCGCCTGCATTTTGCCAAGAAGGATGAGACGCTGCATGCAGCGCTCGACAATCTCTCGCGGATCCGCAGCAAAGCGGGAACTGCGGACGGGGTGTGAAGAAAAAGTTAATCTTATATGAAGAAAGTGTGAAAGAGGTTTCTTTTCCGACAAAATCATTTATAATGTTGGGAGTAACATAAGACAAAAAGAAGGAGAGTATGGGTATGAGTAAAGTATGTGTCTTTTTTGCAGAGGGGTATGAGGAAATCGAAGCGCTCACCGTGGTGGATCTGCTGCGGCGTGCCGGGATAGAGACGCAGATGGTGTCCGTGACGGGCAATAAACAGGTGATGAGTTCACACAAGGTTCCGGTCATCATGGATGCATTGCTTTCGGATGTCAATTTTGACGAGGTTGACATGATCGTGCTGCCGGGCGGAATGCCGGGGACCAAAAATCTGGAGAATTGTGCGGAGCTGATGGCACAGGTGGATGCGTTTGTTCAGGCAGGGAAATATGTGGCGGCGATTTGTGCGGCGCCGAGCATTCTCGGACACAGAGGGATCCTGCAGGGCAGGAGGGCATGCTGCTATCCGGAGTATGAAGAGGAACTTACAGGGGCGGAAGTGACACGCAACAGTGTGGAGATCGCAGGCAATGTGATCACATCGAGAGGCATGGGCTGCGCCATTGATTTCTCTCTTGCGATCGTAAGTGTATACAAAGGACAAAACGCGGCAAAGGAACTGGCCGAGAAGGTGGTTTACAGCAGATGAATATCTTATTTTTTCTGACGCCAAAGGAAGATGTGGCATACATACAGGAAACCGATACGCTCAGACAGGCAATGGAAAAGATGGAGCACAGGGGATACACTGCGATTCCGCTGCTCACTGAGGATGGAAAATATGTGGGCACCGTCACGGAGGGAGATATCCTGTGGCAGCTCAAACGGCAGGGCTTTCCGAGCCTTGATACGCTGGAACACAGCAGCGTATCGGAAGTGAAGCGCAGGAGAGAGGTGCGTGCCGTGTCCGTCTCGGCGAGCATGGAGAGCCTGTTAGAGAGAGTACTGGAACAGAATTACGTTCCGGTGATCGATGACAACCAGATTTTCATCGGGATCGTGACCAGACGTGATGTGATAAGGCATCTGCAGGAACAGACTGTGTGAGGACCGGCGATGGATCGGAAATCTGTGACAAAACTGGGGTGTAGGGGAAAATGAAATGAAGAAGCTGCTGATTACCGGAACATCCGGGTTCCTGGGCGGCAGGATCGCCGATTATTATAAGGATAAATATGAGATTTATGCGCCGACGCATGCGCAGATGGACATTACCAATGAGAGAAGTGTCAGCAATGTGTTGGAGGAGTGTCGGCCCGATGCAGTGATCCACTGTGCAGGGGTCTCTGATCTGGAAATATTTGAACGGGAGCGGGAACGTTCCTGGAGGATCAATGTGGATGGCAGTGTCAATATTGCGAAAGTTTCTGATAAGATCCATGCAAAATGTGTGATCTGCAGTTCCGACCAGGTCTATTTTGGGAACCGGACTGCGGGACCGCACAGGGAGGATGAGATTCTTTCACCGGTAACTCCCTACGGACAGGGCAAGCTGTGCGCGGAACAGGGATGCCTGAAGGTCAATCCGGACTGTGTGATGCTCAGGCTTTCGTGGATGTACGATACTTTTACAAGGAACGGAAGCGAGCACGGCGATTTCTTCCGCAATCTCCTCAGACAGATTAGGCAGGGAGAAGAACTGCGCTATCCGGTCTATGACAGGCGTGGAATCACAGACGTCAATGAGGTGATCCGGAATCTGGAGAAGGTATTTGAGATACCGGGAGGTATCTACAATTTTGGTTCCCCAAATGATATGGATACGTTCCATACGATGTGCGCGGTGTTTGAAAATGTCGGGCTGGAGGTTGACCGGATCGGCAGAAATGAGGAAGCCTACAGAGACAACCCGAGAAATATGTGTATGTGCATGGACAAGGCGGCCGCGGTCGGGATCCGCTTCAGGACGACGGTCGATTCCCTGTCGGGAAATTTAAAACACTTTTTATAAAAAGGAAACTTTTAGGAAATAAGAGCTTTGCAGTCAGGAGATTAGAAGCAGCAGAACCGGAGAAGGTGAAATACTGCTTGACTTATACCGGGAAGTGCGATATACTGCATTTCATAACAAGGAATTCATTGCATTCAAAGAGGAAGCATTTAGGGCTTCCTCTTTTTTTGCCGTGATTTTCCGGGTTATAGGAGGAGAAGATTATGAAGAAAAAAGCGGTATCTATGATGTTGGCAGCGGTATGTGCGTTATCCCTGTGTGCATGCGGCAGCAAGAGTGCGGAGCCTGCAGCGCAGGCAGAGCCCGCGGCGGAAGCTCCGGCTGAGACGGAAGCGGCAGAGAGCGCTTCGGGTACAGAGGAAGCTCCTGCGGGCGAGAAGAAGGTGTTGAAGGTAGCGATGGAATGTGGCTATGCGCCGTACAACTGGACGCAGCCCGACGATTCCAATGGTGCGGTGCCGATTCAGGACAGTTCCGATTATGCATACGGCTATGATGTCATGATGGCAAAGCACATCGCAGAACAGCTGGGGTACGAACTGCAGATCGTGAAGCTGGACTGGGATTCCCTGGTTCCGGCAGTGCAGTCCGGCACAATTGACTGTGTGATCGCGGGACAGTCCATCACTTCCGAGCGTCTGGAGATGGTAGATTTCTCTGAGCCGTATTATTATGCGTCCATCGTGGGACTAGTGAAGTCGGACGGAAAATATGCGGACGCAGCAGGGCTCTCCGACCTGGCGGGTGCGACCTGTACCTCACAGCTTGGAACGATCTGGTATGATGTGTGTCTGCCGCAGATCCAGGATGCGGAGATCCAGCCCGCACAGGAATCGGCGCCGGCAATGCTCGTTGCATTGGAGAGCGGACGTACAGATCTGATCGTGACGGATATGCCCACCGCGATGGCTGCCTGTGTCGCTTATCCGGATATGAAACTGCTTGATTTTACCGGGACGGGCGACGACTTTGAGGTATCGGAGGAGGAGATCAATATCGGCATTTCCGTACAGAAGGGAAATAAGGAACTGCTTGACGGCATCAACAGCGTGCTTGCCGGGATGACGACCGATGATTATGAGAAGATGATGAACGAGGCAATCAGCGTTCAGCCGTTGTCGGAGTAACAGACACAGCGCAGATGTAAAAGATGAGCCCGGCGCGGAAAGTTTTCTGTGCCGGGCGTGCTGTCTGTGTATTATTGGGAGGAAGAAAAACGTGATTTCGCAGATGAATTTTTTTGAGCGTATCGTCTATATATTGGGAAAATACGGGACGTCTTATCTGAAGGGGGCGGGCACCACACTGGTGATCGCGGTGGTCTCCACATTGATCGGCTGCCTGATCGGCTTTGCCGCAGGCATTATACAGACGATCCCGATAGATAAACAGAGAGACCCTCTGATCAAGAGAGCACTGCTCAGGGTCGTGTGGGTTATCCTGAATGTCTATGTGGAAGTGTTTCGCGGTACGCCTATGATCGTGCAGGCCGTATTCATCTATTACGGCATGTCGCAGCTTTTTAACATCCAGCTGGGCATGTGGCAGTCGGCATTTCTCGTTGTGTCCATCAATACGGGCGCTTATATGGCGGAATCGGTGAGAGGCGGCATCATCTCCGTCGATCCGGGTCAGATGGAAGGGGCGAAGGCGATCGGTATGAATCACGTGCAGGCAATGACAAACGTTATTCTCCCGCAGGCATTCCGCAATATCCTGCCGCAGATCGGAAATAACCTGATCATCAATATCAAGGACACCTCCGTGCTGTCCGTGATCAGCATTGTGGATCTGTTCTTTGTTCACAAGAGTGTTTCCGGCGCGTTGTACACGTATTTTGAGTCGGCAACGATCGTCATGCTGATCTATCTGACCATGACTGTCGTGACCTCCAGACTGTTAAGACTCCTGGAGAACAAACTGGACGGCAGTGAAAATTATGAGATGGTGGATCTTATGGATATCGGCACACAGCTTGGAAAGAAGAGGGCATAGGCGATGAAGGGAAGAGAAACCGGTACGGAAACGGCGGGAAAATATATCTTGGAAATCAAAAACCTGGAAAAGAGCTTTGGCTCTCATCAGGTGTTGAAAAATATCAGTTTCACGGTGGAAAAGGGCGATGTGATCTCGGTGATCGGTGCGTCGGGCTCGGGAAAGTCCACGATGCTCCGCTGTATCAATCTGCTGGAGACGGCAACCTCGGGACAGATCCTCTACCATGGCAGTGACATCATGGATAAGAAGGTCGATGTGCCGGCTTACCGCAAAAAGGTCGGTATGGTGTTCCAGAACTTTAACCTGTTTGAAAATATGGATGTGCTTAGTAACTGCATGGTCGGCCAGCGTAAGGTAGCAGGCAAGCCGAAGGAAGAGGCGGAGGAAAAGGCGGTCTATTATCTTAAGAAGGTCGAGATGGAAGCGTATATCCATGCGAAGCCGCGGCAGCTCTCCGGCGGGCAGAAGCAGAGAGTAGCGATCGCACGGGCGCTTGCGATGGAGCCGGAGGTGCTTTTGTTCGATGAGCCGACCTCCGCGCTGGATCCGCAGATGGTGGGCGAGGTGCTGAATGTCATGGAAAAACTTGCCGAGGAAGGACTCACGATGATCATCGTCACCCACGAGATGGCCTTTGCAAAGGATGTGTCGAAACGCGTCCTCTTTATGGCGGACGGCGTCATTGAGGAGGAGGGCACGCCGCAGGAAGTGTTCGATGCACCGAAGAGTGAACGCACCAAAGAGTTCCTCGCGAGATTCCGGAAACAGTGAGCAGGCTTCCGGGAGCCGGGAAAAATGATTCCCAAAATCGGCGGAAGGATCAGGATATGCAAGATGCACGGGGCAGTACAGACCGACAGGTCGGCGCTGCCCTTTTTTCGTAAACAAAATTAAAATTTCACTCTATGTTTTCGCAAACGCGCAAAAAATCAAATTAACGATAAAACTATTGCAATAAAACAAACATTGTGCTATGATGAATGCAAAGCATAAGTTCTTTGATTCTCCGGCTGTTATGCAGCCGTCTTATAGGGAAGTCTCCCGTTATTCAACGAATTCTGTGCTTAATACCCAACAACAAATGA
>CAMGRE010000141.1 GCA_946061355.1 uncultured bacterium
GAGGGTTCGGCTTTGTGGAGGTGGAGGGCAGGGCAGAAGACCTGTTCATTCCGGAAACTTGCGTTAACAGTGCTTTTCCCGGAGATACAGTCCAGGCATCTTTGCTGCCCGGCAGACGTGGAAAGCGGACGGAGGCGGAGATTGTAAAAGTAGTGGAGCGCGGCACGAAGCAGCTTGTCGGCACGTTCCAGAAGAGTAAGAACTTTGGGTTTGTCGTTCCGGATGATAAGCGGATTCCCTCGGATATCTTTGTGCCGCATGAGCGGTCTAAAGGAGCGGTGACAGGGCATAAAGTGGTGGTGGAGATCACGGAGTACGGCAGTGAGCGAAAGAGCCCGGAGGGAATCATAACGGAGATCCTGGGGCATGTGACCGATCCCGGCGTTGACATCATGAGTATCATAAAGGGATACGACCTGCCGATGGAATTTCCGGAGCGAGTCATGACACAGGCGGAGCGTGTGGCAAAGGAAGTGTCCGAGGCGGATATGCAGGGCAGGAAAGACCTGCGTGGCCTCCTGATGGTCACGATCGACGGAGAGGATGCCAAAGATCTGGACGATGCGGTGAGCCTCACCATGGAGGGAGAACTGTATTGCCTTGGCGTGCATATCGCGGACGTGGCAAACTATGTGCAGGAGAATTCCGCACTGGACAGGGAGGCGTTGAAGCGCAGCACGAGTGTGTATCTGGTGGACCGTGTGATCCCCATGCTGCCGAGAGTGCTGTCAAACGGGATGTGTTCCCTGAATGCGGGGGAGGACAGACTGGCATTAAGTTGTCTGATGAAGATTGACAAGTCTGGAAAAGTGAAGGATTATGAGATCGTAGAGTCCGTGATCCATGTCGACAGGCGGATGACATATACGAATGTAAAGAAGATCATCGAGGATCAGGATCCGGAAGTCACTGCAGAGTATGAGGATGTCGCGCCCATGCTTCATAAGATGGCGGAGCTCGCGGGGATTCTCAGGAAGAAGCGGATGAAGCGCGGCTCGATCGATTTTGATTTCCCGGAGGCGAAGATCCTGCTCGATGAACAGGGCGTTCCCGTAGAGATCAAAGAGTATGAGAGGAATGCGGCGACAAAGCTGATCGAAGACTTTATGCTGGCAGCGAATGAGACGGTGGCACAGCATTTCTTCTGGCAGGAACTCCCTTTCCTGTACCGGACGCACGATAATCCGGATCCGGAGAAGATGGAACGGCTCATGACTTTTATCAGAGGTTTCGGTTATTCGATCAAGATGACGCAGGATGAGGTGCATCCGAAGGAGCTGCAGAAGCTTCTGGCTAAGATAGAAAATACGCCGGAGGAGGCATTGATCAGCAGACTGACACTGCGCAGTATGAAGCAGGCGCGCTATACGCCGGACAATACCGGACATTTCGGACTTGCCTGTGACTGTTACTGCCATTTTACCTCACCGATCAGGCGTTATCCCGATCTGCAGATCCACCGCATCATCAAGGAGTCCCTCAGGGGAAGACTTAACCAGGACAGGATCAGTCATTATGCGTCGATCCTGCCGGAGGTGGCGAAGAAGACATCCCAACTCGAGAGACGCGCGGATGAGGCAGAGCGTGAGACGGATAAGCTCAAGAAGGCGCAGTATATGGAATCACGTGTCGGCGAGTGCTATGAGGGCGTGATCTCCGGAATCACCGCATGGGGAATCTATGTGGAGCTCCCGAATACAGTGGAGGGTATGATTCGTGTGAACATGCTGTCTGATGATTTTTACTACTATGATGAGAATGCCTGCGAGATGGTAGGCGAACACACGGGACATCGTTATCGCCTGGGACAGAGATTGACTGTACAAGTCAAAGGTGCGGATCGTGTGGAACGCACCGTTGATTTTGTGATACCGGAGGAGGAGAGCGTATGCAGAAGGAAGCAATGAAGCTGGTTGCCAACAACAAGAAGGCATATCATGATTATTTTATCGATGAGAAATATGAGGCGGGCGTGTCGCTACACGGCACGGAAGTGAAATCGCTGCGTATGGGGAAGTGTTCCATCAAGGAGGCTTTCGTGCGGATCGAAAACGGAGAGGTCTTTGTCTACGGCATGCATGTGAGTCCCTATGAGAAAGGTAATATTTTCAACAAAGATCCGCTCAGGGTCAAGAAACTCCTGCTTCATAAGGCGGAGATCAACAAGCTCCTCGGCAAGATCAAAGAGAAGGGCTTCACACTCGTGCCGCTGCAGGTCTATTTCAAAAACGGAAAAGTCAAGGTGGAGATCGGTCTGGCACGAGGCAAAAAGCTGTATGACAAGCGCCAGGACATTGCAAAAAAGGACCAACGCAGAGAGGCTGAGAAGGAGTTCAAAGTAAGAAATTTGTCTTGATAAAAGAACACTCATGTGATAGAATCAAGTTTACTTTAGCACGGGCCAGTAAAGGTTTCGACGGGGGTCTTGAAGCTGGAGAAGCTATCCGCAGGTGATGCGTTAAATCACAAACCTAAAATTAAACGCTAACGACGAATTAGCTTACGCTGCCTAATGGCAGTTGTCCGACTTAGAGCACCTGCACTTTAGGACCCGGGCATCGACTATGCAGGAAACGACATATGCTAAGCTTTGCGCATATGGGCGTATCATGAAGCTACCGACGATGTGAGAGTGTCTGTCCTCTTGCATCCGGGGGAATCAAAATTGACCGACTATGATAGTAGAAGTACAGTGAATGGGCTTTCGGACGCGGGTTCGATTCCCGCCTGGTCCATACGCAAACAGACTATTGATTCTCAGTAGTCTGTTTTTTGACTATATGGGGGAAAGAAATGAAAGATTCAGAGAAAAAGTATACGATCAGGAAGGCTTCCGTGGATGATGCAGAAGCGATGCATCGCGTGATGTGCCGGGCGGCGGAGGCCTTGCGCGATAAGACACTGTATGTGTGCGATGATCTGGCTTATGTGGAGCATTATATTCAGGCGGATGGATTTGGGGTGGTTGCATGTAATGAAGAGCAGGCGATTGTCGGGATTTTTCTATGCCGTTTTCCGGGGAGAGAAGAGAACAATCTGGGGCGTGACATTCATCTTGCAGAGACGGAGCTTGATCAGGTGGTGCATATGGAATCGGCGGCGGTACTCCCGGAATACAGCGGGAATCATCTGATGGAGCGCATGACCGGTTACGCACAGGAACTGATTGACCGCGGAAAGTACAGATATCTGTTGGCAACGGTTTCTCCCGATAATCCAGCCAGCTTCAAGACACTGGAGAAATGCGGCTTCCAGGCAGTGATGACAAAGGAGAAATATGGCGGTCTTATGAGACGGATCTATAAGAAGGAACTGTGACATTTTTATAGTATAATATTGAAATTTATGATATAATATACGCGAAAGTAATGAGCAGTGTGGCAGCTTCCAATTGTGCACTGTGATACAAAAATATAGATCATAGAATCGGAGGAAAGGTATTATGGGTAGAAAAGTAGTATTAGCAGGTGCATGTCGTACAGCAATCGGAACAATGGGCGGTGCGCTTAGTAAGATTCCGGCTCCCGATCTCGCCACGATCGTGGTGAAGGAGTCATTAAAGAGAGCGGGCGTGAAGCCTGAGCAGGTAGACGAAGTTTATATGGGCTGTGTGATTCAGGCGGGTCTCGGACAGAATCCGGCGCGTCAGGCGGCTGTGAATGCAGGAATCCCGATTGAAGTTCCGGCCACTACGATCAATGTACTCTGCGGTTCCGGACTGCACTGTGTCAATCTTGCGGCGAAGCTGATCGCTTCCGGCGATGCGGATATCATCGTGGCAGGCGGTATGGAGAATATGTCGAAGGCTCCGTATCTTTTGTATGACGCAAGATTCGGTTATCGTATGGGTGCGGCAAAGATGGATGATGCATTGTTGCGCGATGCGCTGACAGATGCTTTTGGCGGATATCATATGGGAATCACTGCTGAGAATATCTGTGAGCAGTGGGGACTGACTAGGGAGCAGCTTGATGAATTTGCAGCATGGAGCCAGCAGAAAGCGGAGAAGGCGATCGCGGAAGGCAGATTCAAGGATGAGATCGTTCCGGTAGAGGTTAAGCAGAAGAAACAGACGATTATTTTTGATACAGATGAGGGGCCGAGAAAAGGCGTTACCAAGGAGAGCATTTCCGGCCTCCGCCCTGCATTCAAAGAGGGTGGTATGGTTACTGCCGGCAATTCTTCGGGAATCAATGATGCGGCGGCGGCGATCATTGTCATGAGCGAGGAGAAGGCAAAGGAGTTGGGCGTGAAGCCTATGGCAACATGGATCGGCGGAGAACTGGCAGGCGTTGAGCCGCGCATCATGGGAATCGGGCCGGTGGCAGCAACGAGAAAGGTTATGGCCAAAACAGGTTATCAGATCGGGGACTTTGATCTGATTGAGGCGAACGAGGCGTTCGCAGCACAGTCTGTAGCGGTTGGACATGATCTGGGATTTGATATGAGCAAGCTGAATGTAAACGGTGGTGCGATTGCGCTCGGGCATCCGGTAGGATGTTCCGGCTGCCGTATCCTGGTGACACTTTTGCATGAGATGGAGAAGCGGGATGCCAAAAAAGGTCTGGCGACATTGTGCGTAGGCGGCGGCATGGGAGCCGCAGCTATCGTGGAGCGCGAGTAAAACATCGGACGGCTGTATGCCGGAGGTGCTCTATGGCAAATAACATTTTTGAAAATGAATTGTTTCTGGCATTTGCGAATGCTTCCGATAATGTGTATATCTATGTCTGCGATATGAAGGATGATCTGTCCAGATGGTCGCAGAATACGGTGGACTATTTCGGGCTTCCGGGAGAGTACATCAAGAGTACGGGAGAGGTCTGGATGCACTGGATTCACCCGGACGACAGACAGGTGTATCTGGAAGATATTCAGGCGGTCTTTTCCGGGCGATCGTCAAGACATCACTGTCAGTACAGGGCCAGAAACAAATACGGCGATTATGTATGGTTGGAGTGCAGGGGTTCTGTGATCAATGACGAGGACGGCGTTCCGAGCGTATTCGCCGGTATGATGACGAGGTTAGACAATCAGAGTAAGTATGATACGTTAACGCATCTTCTGACAGGGGCGGAGCTGCCGAATTTCGAGTATATGAACAGACGGGGCGCCATGCTCCTGATCGGGTTGGATTCCCTCAAGAAGATCAACAGTAATTTTGGCTATTCTTATGGGAATAAGCTTGTGGTGGATTTTGCCGATTACCTGAGCAGCCTCTGCAATTCTGAAGATCTCCTTTACAGAATACGGGATGATGAATTTGTTGTAAATATGCCGGACGGTACGCAGGAAGATATGCTGGAACTGATGAAAAAGGTCAGCTACTATACGTCTGAGAAGCATAGTGATGATGACGGAATATATAATTTCAGAACATCTGCCGGTATTGTGGAGTATCCGAAGGACGGAAAGGATTATAATGAATTGCTCAGCAATTTGGAACATTCGCTGGAATATGCCAGAGAGAATAACATCGAGGAAGCAGTTGTGTTCTCCAAGCAGATCGCGGCAAATCACAATCGTTCCGGATTTCTGCAGGAGGCGCTTAGCAAGAGTATCGGACAGCACTTTCGGGGATTTTGTCTGTATTTTCAGCCGATTGTCAATACACAGGATCAGCGTATCGTGGGATGTGAGGCACTGCTTCGGTGGAAAACAAATGAGATACAGGATTCCACACCCGGTGAGTTTATCAAGATACTGGAGCAGACCGGTGAGATCAGGACAGTCGGTCTCTGGGTGGCAGAGCAGGTATTGCGGTATGCAAAGAAGTGGCAGGAGGCGTACGGTGATATTCAGATCAGTTTCAATGTGTCTTATCTCCAGCTGGACAGCGATCACTTTGTGAATGAGCTGCTGCGTATGGCGGATGAGTATCAGGTGGATACGGGTAAGATCATTGTGGAATTGACGGAGAGCGGTCGCCTGAAAGATATCGACCGTGTGAATGAGTATTTCGCCAGACTCAGAGAGCGGGGCTTTAAGATTGCCATGGATGATTTTGGAACGGAGTACGCCTCTTTTGGATTGATTCACAACGTGCCTATGGACATTCTGAAAGTTGACAGAAGTTTTGTGAAGGATTTGGAAAAGGGATCGGGCTGCGTGGATTATGCGATTGTGGAATGTGTGACCGATATGTGCAGAAAGCTTAATATACAGACTGTCGCAGAGGGAATTGAGACAAAGGATCTGGAGCGGATCTTGTGCAGTTTCCCG
>CAMGRE010000142.1 GCA_946061355.1 uncultured bacterium
CTCCCTTGCTCCGCAAATCAGTTCGCCCGGCATAAAACCACGATTGCAAAATGCCAGTGCAAATGTCATCTTTTTGCTCATCCTTGCACCTCCTGCTCAAGATTTCACCTATGATAAAATCATACCCTTTGTGCAGTGGCAAGTATATAGATCCTTGTTCTTTTTTCTTTGAATTTGTTCGCTCATATGATAAAATCAGTTCATAAAGTGTGGGAGGATTTGCCCATGATATCTTCTTTTGATCTGACCAAACTGAATGCTCTGCTGAAGGATTTTTACAATCTCACGCATATCCGGATCACTGTATTTGACGACAGTTTTCATGAGCTGGCCGCTTACCCGGAGGAGCTTGCACTGTTCTGCCGGATCATCCGGACAGATGCAAAAGGACGGGAGGAATGCATGATGTGTGACAAGAGTGCCTGCCGGATTGCCGCAAAGCGTCACTCCCCGTACACGTACCGCTGTCATGCAGGTCTCACCGAAACGATCGCTCCGCTGTACCTCGGCAATATCGTGATCGGTTACCTGCTGTTTGGGCAGGTATTCTCCTACCCGACGCACGAGGAAGGATGGCAGCAGATTGAAGCGTTGTGTAAAGATTATGAGATCGATCTGTCTGAGTTGCAAAAAGCCTGCTGCCAGCAGCCGCTGATCTCCGACGATTATATCGAGTCCGCTTCCCATATTCTGCAGGCGGTCGCATCACTGTTATGTCTGGAACGTATGGTGACCTTAAAGCAACAGGAACTCCCCGCGCAGATCGATGAGTATCTCTCCCGTCATCTCTCAGACGAATTGACCTCCCAGACGCTTTGCCGCCGGTTTCACATCGGCAGGACACAGCTCTATGAAATCTCCATGCAGAGCTACGGTGTCGGCATTGCGGAGCATATCCGGAATCTCCGGATCGGGAAAGCCAAACTGCTGCTGACAGAGTCACAACTTTCATTAACCGAGATCGCCGCCCAATGCGGCTTTAAAGATTATAACAATTTCATCACCGTCTTCCGGAAAAACGTCGGAGTTCCGCCCAAAAAGTATCTGAAACAAGTCCGGCAAAAATAGAATTCATTCTTATATTTATTTGATTCATTCTGTAAAAACAAGTATAATGGGAAAAAGTGGGTTGCTAACCGAAAAGGGATATTGATATGAAGTTTTTCATGGGAATACTGCTGGCTGTTGCACTTGCCGTGATGGCATTCTGCATGGCCGCCACACATTTCAAAAAGCATAATCTGAAGCGTCTGATCCAGATCATGCTTTCCATTGCGATCCTGATTGTTTTTAATTACGAAATTGTCTTATTTCTGAAAAACGAGCAGGGAAATCTCCTGGCCCACAGCGTTTACTTTATCGCGACTGACTGGATGCTGTACTATATGCTGCAGTTTTCCATCGAATATTCCGGCAGCAGCTTTGATCAGTTTGTAAAGCGCAGGCTGATGATCTTTCTCTTGCTTGCTGACAGCGTATCTCTTCTGCTTAACACAAAATTCTGTCATCTGTTCCGCCTGTACCCCGTCACACGCTACCGCGGGGAACATTTTTATGAAATGGAAACGACTCCGTTTTTCTATGTGCATTATTGTATCATTATCATGCTGGTGACCTTCTGTCTCCTGAGTCTGTTCCACCGCGCCTTTCATATGCCGCGCTTTTACCGCACAAAATATCTGACGATCGCGATCATCATGGTGATCATTGTTATTGCCAATATCTTTTCTTTTAAACAGGCGATCGACTTTTCCATCGTCGGCTATGCATTGGAAGGGATCGCCCTCTATCACTGTGTGCTTGTTTTTACACCACAGCGGCTGCTGCAGAAAACGTTAATGACGATCTCCCAGGATATGCCGGTCGGATTGATCGTGTTGGATATCGAAGGCGAAGTCCTATACTCCAACCGATTTGCCAAAGATCTGCTGAAGGGGGACTCACCGCTTACGGACAAACACGGCATACCGTTCAGGGAATGGTGCCATGAGCAATATTTCTCAAAGGTCGAAAACGCCACACAAGATTATACATTTTATAAACATGCTGAAAAGACAATACTAAATATTCAGCTGCAGATATTGAGAGATGCACATGGCAAGCTTCAGGGCGGCTATTTTGTCATATATGACCGTACCGAAGAGATCAACAAAATGCAGGAAGAACGGTTTCTTGCCACCCATGACAGTCTGACCGGCTTATACAACAAGAGTCAATTCTGCCGGAAAACACGGGATTATATCGACACTCATCAGGGTGAAACTCTGCTGATCGTGTGCAGCAATATCAAAGATTTCAAAATGATCAATGATCTGTTTGGAGACAAGGCCGGAGATCTGATCCTCAAAAGCTGTGCCGACATGGTTAAAAGCCCTGAGAACAAAGCCCTTGTATACGGACGGCTGAGTAATGATATCTTTGCCATCCTTGTCAGGAAATCGGACTTTTATGAAGACAGTTTCGCCTCCCGCATGCAGGAAGTGTCTCCTTCCGGCATGGAAACAGAAATTTCCTATCCTTTGATCAACTATATCGGTATCTATGAGATCACTGATCCGACAGTCCCGGTTTCCGTCATGTGCGACCGTGCAAAACTGGCGATCACCAAGATCAAAGGAGATTACCATAAGAGGACGGCTCATTATGATGAAGAGCTTCGTGACAATATCCGCTGTGAGACAGAACTGATCCGCGATTTTAACGATGCCATTGCCCAGAAACAGTTAAAGATGTATCTCCAGCCGCAGGTTTCCTCAGACGGACGTATGCTCGGCGCCGAGGCGCTGGTGCGCTGGGAACACCCGATGAAAGGTCTCATTCCGCCCGGACAGTTTCTTCCCGTCTTTGAAAAGAACGGGCTGATATCCGACGTTGACAAATATATGTGGGAAACCGCCTGTGCGCAGCTTCGCGCCTGGAAGGAACAGGGGCGGGAAGACCTGTATATCTCTGTCAACATCTCTCCGAGAGACTTTTATCTCCTGAATATTTATCAGATTTTCACCGAGCTTGCCGAAAAATATGAGATCAATCCCCGCAATCTCAAACTGGAGATCACGGAGACTGCGATCATCATGGATTTTGACCGCCAGATGGAACTGATCTCCAGACTGCGGAACTATGGCTTTGCGGTTGAGATGGATGATTTCGGCAGCGGCAACTCCTCTCTGAACATGTTAAAAGATATCTATGTCGATGTACTGAAGATCGACATGGTCTTTTTACAGGCAGCGCAGGACGAGGAGCGGAGCCGGAAGATCCTCCAGATGATCATTTCCCTCTCCAAGCAGCTGGGCATGCCTGTCATTACCGAAGGCGTGGAAACGCTCGAACAGCTCCGCTTCTTAGACGAAATGGGCTGCGACATGTTCCAGGGCTACTATTTTGCAAGACCTATGCCGGTGGAGCAGTTTGAGCGGCTGTACTTTGAACAGAACAAGTGAATCGGCATGTGAACTTCGAACAGAGCCACCGAATCGGCATATGAATTATGTATGCGGTGATCAGCGAACAGATGACCGCTGCATACACGAGCATTGCCGGGTTTTTGATTCCTCCGATTCCTATATATCCGAACATGATCAGATACAGGTTATGGATCAGATACAATTCGAGTGATACTCTTCCCAGCGAACGGGTAATCCGGTTTCCGCATTTGATCTTCATCATCACCATCAACACAACCGCATCCGCAAAAAACACCATCGCAAACTGACATAGTAAGGTGACAAACTTTATCATAAATATCTGAAGAATCGTAAAACTGCCCTCATATTCACAGTAATATGTTCCCATTTCGACCATCGCATTGACAGGAAAGGACAGACCGATTGCTGCGGCAAGGCATAGGAGCAATACGATCGGATACCTCTTCTTCACAAATGTGACAATCTTCTCCTCGCTATGTGCCATGATCATCCCGAACAGGAACATAAATGAGGTATTGAACCACCATTCCCCCTGAAGCCATTTGTCGGATTCGCATTCCGGCCCATGCCCGATCAGGATCGATGCAACAACCATAATTCCGATCAGCATGCCCATAATGGCAATCCCGTTTTTTTCCTTTTTGACATACTTAAAGACGAAATAAAACGCAAGGTAAAAAAATGCAATCTCAACGATATACCACATCTGTGTATTCAGCAGCCACCATCCCGAAAGATAAGCAACGAGTTCCATCGCAGACATCGGCATATGCATTAACAGTGAAAAGGCCACAAAGATAATAATACAGAAATAAAACGGGACCAGAATACCCGGAAGTCTTTTCCCGAGAAATCCTTTCAGATAATCCGTCTTCCTGTTTTTGCTGTAGATTAACCCATATCCCGAGAAGAAGAAAAACAAACCGACAAAGCATACACCAACCGACTCAAGACACCCCAACGGCCCCTGATCCATTCCAAGATTTCCGAGAAGCTGTGCCAGATGATGAAGCACGATCAAAACCGCAACAATTCCGAGCAGCGACTTCGATGTTTCCAGTGACAGAAAATCATCATGCCACTCTCCTTTCCCGGCCGGCTTTGCCCGATAAAACAAAACACATAATACAGCAACAATAATACCCCATAAGAAAATCGTTTCCATTTCTCCCTCTTTCCGCAGTGCCCCTGCTATCTGATCTCTAAAATGAATCTCTTTAATTTGTATAAGATAACAGCTGTCAATATCGTTCCGACGAAGGATAAGCACATATAGCAGACCAGACCATAGGCAATCGCGACTTCATAAAACAGATTTAAGAAAATACCGCTGACCAGAATGATCTCCAACGAAAATTTCCCAAAGAAATCAAGAAGCTGGTTCTTAAACCTGACTTTTTTCAGAAGCAACACCACAAAAGCCACAAAGAAGATCACACTCGGCACCTGGAAAAGATAGGTAACCACCTTGTCTCCTATCCTCGGCGTCCAGTATCCGTGCGTCCGCAGCATTCTGTCACTGATCACTTTGAAAATAACCAGACCTGCAAAGAAACCGCACAATGCAACGCAATAATGCTTTTTAACCAATTCATTCAGTCTGTCTTTCATCATGGCTGCCAACATTCCCACTGCGAACAATGGAGTGGTATTGTACCACCATTCTCCCCAGAACCAGTTTGACCAATAGAACGGCCGGGTGTTCAGCATACCGATCAAAGTAATCATTGCTGTCAAAGCAACTATGATCATAACGCAGATCTTCTCCTTCTTTATATAAGTAAAAAGAAGGAAAAAAACAATATATAACAGCATTATCTCAACAGCGAACCACATTTGTGAGTTCATCAATAATACTCCGAAGAACGAGGCGATCAATTCCGGCGTGGAAAACTGCATTCCTCTCAGCAATTCAACAGACATATATGCGTAGTTGCAGAGAAAGAAAGGTACCAGTACGATCAGGACTCTCTTTACCAGGAATCCTTTCAGATAATCCTGCTTTGTGTGCAGGCTTGTTATCAACCCGTAGCCGGAGCAGAAAAAGAAAAAGCCAATCAGCCAGACACCGATCGTGCTGAATATTCTCAGCTGGTCGGCATCAACATCCCGTATACTCAGAAACACAAATACATGATGGACAAATATCTGCAATGCCAGGAATCCCTGAAGTCCTTTGCTGACCGACAGCGGAAAACTATTGTCGAAAAGTTCTCCCCGCGGCGCCGGTTTCATCTGCCAGAACAGCGCTATGCAGAGCAATGCAATTACTGTGATACTTACAATGTTCATCTCTACTCCACCTCCTTTGTCTGTGACGTATTCTCTCCCAGATCCTGTAGCAGCTGCTCCAGCGCCTCGTCCGGATTCACAAATACAATATTCCCATCCTCATCCACCATGGTTGTATATGCATTGGAGTGAACGGATATCGTATTTTTCTTTTCAGCTCTCTGGTAATTCAGAATGTTCAGAACAAAAGAAATAAGAAGCATGGCAAACAATGTGATCAACAGAATGATTGTCTTACTCCGAATATGCTTTCTGCTGATTTCATCGTCCGAAATCATGATGGACTCGCTGATCAGTTTCTGCGCTTCCTCCTTATTCATCGATAAGTCATCATTGATCCGCTCACCTTCCAGAAGCTCCAGAACAGAAACTTCAAGCAGTTCCGCCAACGGTTCAATCATCGAAATGTCCGGGAAACAGATTCC
>CAMGRE010000143.1 GCA_946061355.1 uncultured bacterium
AATTCTGCGCAAGCTATCAACTTATGAATCAGAAAAATAACACGTTATATAGTAGTAATTTTACCTTAAATGTGATAGACTTGACTCATATCAATTTAGCAACCGAGGAAGACAAAAAATTCCGTATTGACGAGTGGGCAAGGCTTTTTAAGGCCAAAACCTGGGAGGAGGTTCATATGTTAGCAGAAAAGAATGAATATTTGCAGCAAGCCGCCGGAACCATGTTCCGCTTAACAGCTGAAGAACAGATACGCAAACGCTGCCGTGACCGCGAAGAATACTATCAGGATATGCGTAATTATGAACGTTACATTGCGCAGCAGGAAGGGGATCTGACCATTGCCAAACGCACACTGGCAAAGAAAGAACGCGAATTGTCCGACATCATGACAAAGTTATCCGATACCGAATCTGAACTCTCAGGCGCTCAGGCCAGGCTCTCCGATACCGAATCTGAACTCTCAGGCGCTCAGGCCAGGCTCTCCGATACCGAATCTGAAATTCTGAAGCTCCAAAAAATTGCCGACTGGGCCAGAGAGCACGGATATACAGAAGATTGACACAGCGCCCTCAGGATTTCACCTGAAATACGGCGAGTCCTCCGGTCTCGGTCTCTTTGCGCCCTCCGGTATAAATTTGTCAAAATAGATCTTCTGCTCCGAGAACCATCCCTTCTTATCGACTTCCGCCTCATATCCCATCCCATTCGGGCAGAGGATAAAGGATTCCGCGGGCTCGTCCGTGACCATGCAGGCGCGCACCAACGCATAGAGAATCTCCCCGTGCGTAAAGACTGCTACCCTGGACAGATCATCCTCGATACATCTCTGGATCACTCTTGTCATTCCGGCACGGATGCGCAATGATGCTTCCAGCAGGCTTTCGCCGCCCGGGAACATACAGTCATTGTCCTTTTGTGCCCATCTATCGGCTCCGATGAAGTTTCTGACCTCCTCGATCGGGTGATCGTCCATGCAGCCGAAATCAAACTCCCACAGATTATAAACAAGCTCCGGCTCCAGATCAGGATAAATCACCTGGGCTGTCTCCCTGCACCGTATTGCCGGACTGGAAAAAACTCTCTGCACTTCAGGATATGCATGATTCTCCCTCAGTTCCTTCAGCTGCTTCCTGCCCTGATCGCTGAGCAGGAGATTGATCCTGCCACAGCAGTTTCCCAGAATATTGCTCTTCGTCTCACCATGACGCACAAAACATACCTTTAACTTGTCCACTCTTATTTTCTCCTTTTCACCATAATTTCCCTGTCTTCCTATAATATATCAAAAAAAATGCAGATATCCAATCGTTATCTGCATATTTTTCTTTTATTTGTATACAATTTTTTGAAAAATTTCTGTAAAATCACGGATCACGACGTCCGGAGCATTTGCCTCCCCAAAGCCATAAGCCGCATGGATAAAAGAGATCCCCGCGTATCTTGCGGCCTCCTCATCCCCTGCGGTATCCCCGATATAAGCACATTCCTCCGGTTTCAGACCATTGCGGCGCATCACGGTGAGGATCGTCTCCCCCTTACAGGTTCCCGTGTTTCCGAAACAGTCGTAATCTGTAATGCATTCTCCCAGTCCTGTCTTTTCCATGACGAGTTCGATATAGCCTTTCTGGCAATTGCTCACGATATAAAGTTTATGCTCCCGGGCAAGCCGCCTCATTCCTTCGACCACGCCGGGATAGGTGATATTGCACGGATCTTCATGGAGAAACTGCTGCTCATATTTGCAGCACAGTTCCAGAATCTCCGCTCTTTTGACCGGATCCGGCACATCCGTAAAAATATTGTCGGCAATCACATCCATCGGCTTGCCGAACTC
Organism: uncultured bacterium; assembly: GCA_946061355.1. GTDB lineage: Bacteria > Bacillota > Clostridia > Lachnospirales > Lachnospiraceae > VSOB01. The sequence goes on from CAMGRE010000143.1 coordinate 1,836, forward strand.
CTGCTGAAGCCGTTCGGGTGTGACCACCGCCCGGGAATAGCCCGTCTCCTGTATCGCCCGGCGCCATGCTCCCGCAACAATCTCTGTCGAATTCCATATGGTTCCGTCCACATCAAATATCAAGTGCTTCACTTTTCTTCCTCCTACTCCGCTCCACTTCCCAGCACCATCATCATCGCTCCTACAGCGATGCAGAAATCCGAGAGATTGAATACCACGCGGCGCAGTTTCTGCCACTTCACGCCAAAACTGAAATAGTCCACAACGTATTTCCGGCGCAGTCTGTCATACGTATTGCTGTAGGCGCCGCCCAGAAGGAGAGCCAGTCCCGTCTTAAGGACGGCGCTTCCGCGGTTGCCGAGCGTCATCACAAATACCGCTGTCATCACAAGGCTCAACAACACCGATACAAACGCAACGAGTGGCCGGACACGCTCTCCCATATCCAGAAAAGCACCTCTGTTGTGATATTTACGCAACAGGAGAGCCCCGCCGAAAGCAGGTCTCTCCTCTCCTTCTTTTCTGTGTTTCTCCACATGATTCTTGATGCCAAGCTCCGCACCGAAAATCCCTGCAATCAATAAGATATATATCATGATCTTCTCCCATTCGTCCACAATAGCCAGCCGGTTCCGCAAAAGTGCGCCTGTCTACAACAGCCCCGCCAATTCCGCAAAGGTCCGTCTGATCTGCAGTTTGCCGTACCCCCACATTCTGTTTGGGTAGAGCACGCCTTCCTCCCGCACGGCGCCGAGGATAAAATAATTCTTGATCTCTCTGCCCGACGCGAGCATATAATTTCCTTCGATCACCGCCCACTGCATCATCTGTGCCGCAGCACCCGCGGTGATCGCCGCCGCCATGCTGCTCCCGGATCTGGTTCCTACCGAGGTGGAAATATTGACACCGGGCGCGGTCAGATCCGGCTTGATTCCAAGATCCGCCGCAAATCCCCTGCTCGATCTGTTATAAAAACTCCCGTCCCTGTCGTCATAGGCATTGACCGTGATCGTATCAGACGCCATCGCGGGATCCGTCAGTGTCGTATACGGATCCGGTTTCAGGAAATAGGTATCTCCGGACAGAAACTGTCTTATGGGAAGCCACATATGGAAACCGCCGATGGACGTACCCGAAGAAGATCGCACGAGAAATGTCCAGATCCCCGGCGTCGGATTCTCAAACCGGAACACGATCACATCCCTGCCCGTCCGCGGCTCGATCCGTTGATATTCCACCTGAAGCACTGTCTTTTCAAAGATAAACCCATATGTGATCAACTGATTCATGCGGGAATTGGTATTCTGGATTGTCTCTCCTCCGGGTGAACGTACACCAACCGTATAATTATTCACGCCTTCCGTCCAGAATTCCAGGATAAAGCCTCTGTCTCCCTCACCCACACGCAGCTCTACATCCTGCGACTGTGCCGACTCCTCCCCTGCATAAAAATGATGGGAAGTGTCACCCTCATTGCCGCCGCACACAACCGCAGCCCTGCTCCGTCTGCCTGCCACCTCACTCAGATACCGGGACAGAATCCCCGATCCCGTATGGTCTCCGTAAGAGGTTCCGATTCCGAGACAGATCACAACCGGCCGCTCAAACGTCACTGCAAAGCTCTCGATATATTTTACCGCCGTGATAATGTCGCTTTCCGCATAAGCCGGCACATCATCGGGGATCAGGTAATAATCCCTGAGGTACTGTTTGGCACCTTTTAATTTCACCACTACGATATCCGCCTCCGGCGCCGCTCCGACAAAACTCTGCCCACCCGCTGCGCCGCCTGTCAACGCACTGCCTGCTGCCACGCTTGCCATTGCCGTGCCATGCCCAAGTTCATCCCAGGATGGCACTGTCTGTCTTGGATTCCCGGAAGCGATCGCCCGGTTGATCTGTTCTCTCGTATACTCGGTGCCGTAGAGCAGCCCCTCCGGAGGCGGTCCCTCCTGAATGCTCTGGTCCCACAGGGCCAGTATCCTGCTCTGTCCGCTCTCATCCCGGAACACATCCTGCGTATAGCGAATGCCGGTGTCAATAAAACCTAAGATCACACCGCGCCCTTTGAGATTAAGCGGCTCTCTCTGCACCTGTGTGATCCCGGAAGCGATCAGCGGGAAAGGATCAAAAGGGAATCCTCCCTGCGTCTCCTCCTGCATCAGTCCGTAACACTTGGGAATACCGAAATGCTGATAGCGCGATATACTCACCGGCACGTCAAACGGCTCTCGGAAGGATACGATGGAAATCTCCGGTGTGATCGTCTGGACACAGTATTCCTCGAACCCCGGGACGGATTCCGTCGCCGCATAATCCCTGATAATCTCCCTGAACTCCTCAGATACAATCATCTCTCCACATGTCATGTTATTTTCCTGTCGTCATTTCTTCCTACTATCATATGACGCAGGGCTTCCGGAGATTCAGACCTCGTTCATCTGATCGATCTCCTGAAAAGTGCAGCCATCCTTGCGGATGTCAATGATGGGGCCACCGGTTCCTTCAATATACTCTCGGGTGATCGTCACTCTGCCGATATTGTCATCCTTCGGGATCTCATACATGATATCGAGCATAAACTCCTCAATGATTGCACGGAGTGCTCTGGCTCCCGTATCTTTCTTGAGTGCCTTCTCCGCAATCGCCTCGAGTGCTCCGTCATTGAACTCAAGCTTCACCTCATCGAGCTCGAGAAGCTTCTGGTACTGTTTGAGGATCGCATTTTTCGGCTCTTTCAATATCTTGATAAACATCTCTTTATCGAGACTACTCAGCGTATATACAACCGGAAGTCTCCCCAGGAACTCCGGTATCATGCCGAACTTCTTCAGATCCTCGGTCGTCACCTTGCTCAGGATATTTTTGTCCTTATCATATTTATCCTTCAGTTCCGCATTATATCCGATCGCCGTCTGTTTATTCAGTCTCTGTTTGATAATCTCCTCCAGATCCGGGAATGCGCCGCCGCAGATAAACAGAATATTCCTCGTATTTACCGTAGCCAGCGGAACCATGGCATTCTTGCTGTTGGCGCCCACAGGCACCTCCACGTCAGCGCCTTCCAGCAGACGCAGCATCCCCTGCTGCACCGACTCTCCGCTCACGTCCCTGGAAGTCGTATTTTTCTTCTTGGCGATCTTGTCGATCTCATCAATAAAGATAATTCCCTTTTCCGCGCGGTCGAGGTCGTTGTCCGCCGCGGCAAGCAGTTTGGACACAACGCTCTCGATATCATCGCCGATATAACCGGCCTCCGTAAGCGAAGTGGCATCCGCGATGGCAAGCGGCACATCCAACAGTCTCGCCAGTGTCTTGACGAGATATGTCTTGCCGCAGCCTGTCGGTCCGATCATGAGCATGTTGGATTTCTCGATCTCAATCTCATCCATCGTGTCGGTTGCCACACGCTTATAGTGATTGTAAACCGCCACGGAAATGATCTTCTTGGCCTGCTCCTGACCGATCACATATTCGTCCAGCTGGGCTTTAATCTTATGCGGTGCGGGAATGTTCTTGATATCCAGCACCGGCTGCGATTTTTTCTTCTCACTCTTTTTCTTGATCTTCTGCTTATTCGGAATACCGCCCTCGCCCTGCAGATCCGCGAGATTCACAAAGCTGATATTCGGGAAGCGCCTTCCGCCCTTATTGTCATCACTCTGATTTCCGCCAAAAACGGAAGGGTTGTTAAGCAGCCCCTGATAATCGAACTGGCTGACCGTATCCATGGTCTTATGCATGCAGTCATTGCAGACACAGATATTATTCGGAAGCTTGAACATCTTTCCCGTCTTGCTCTCCGGACGGCGGCAGATAAAGCACACATCCTCGTATTCCTTCTTCTCGTGATCCGTGTCGTCGTCCTTCTGCTCTGTAATGTCCCCGTCCTGAACGGATTCCTCCTCATCATCACCGATTTCCGCATCGGACAATACTTCCTCTGTATTCTCCTCATCTATATTCATGTCATCAAAATTCGGCATCTGTTCTCTCCTTTTCTTTTTTCCTCTTATCATTTTAATACGTGACCGCCGGAAAGACAACCATAGAATCACGCATAAAATCAGGGACTGTTGCGAAAAGACGCAATCCCCGGAATTTGCATTTTTATGTTACAAAACAAGAGGACGCATTCGAGAAGTGTCTTAGTATCAGCCATTTTCGAGAAAGACGATGAACAGGGCGGCGAGGACTGTCTGAGCACTGCCGGTTTTCAAATCTTTTGATTCCCGGAACCTTCACGGGGATTTCCTAATTGTTTTCGGGCGGACCGCTTATCGTGCCGCTTCTGCGGAACTCGCTTC
>CAMGRE010000144.1 GCA_946061355.1 uncultured bacterium
TGTGAGCATTATTATGGCGACGATGGATATGCACATCTCTGAAATATTGGCTGTACGATGTAGCCGGTAAGTATATATCAGCAATGCGATAAGATAAAATCCGCTTGTGACAAATGCAAAATAGCCAATGGGTCCCCGAACAAACTGATTGTCCGGCGTATAAGAATAGGCGATATCGGTAAACAGCGCTGAAAAAGAGATCAATGCATTGATAATCAGCGGAATAAACATGAGTTTATTGCTTTTTCCCTGAGAATTCATCAGATGGATCAGGAGATAGATAATAGCAGGCCTCAAACTGTAGCCGATCGCAGACATCCAGATGCGGAGTACGGATAATCGACTGAAGGAGGCTGTCCAGTATTCGACAGAGTCGACCGTTACCAGAAGCAGTACTGAAAGGCATGTTGCCAAAAACAATTTCCTGATTCTTTTTGGGAAATAGTCATTTGTGATGATAAAGATCAGCAGGCACAGTGTCAGCATCACGACTGCGTAATCCATTAAGATCAATTCTTTTACCATATGGATATCCTCTTTAGGACAAGGGTATTTCGGTTTCTAATCTCAAGTTTATCACAAATTTCAGGTTTAACGGGGTAAATTTTAAAAAAAATCAAAAAATACTTGACCCCTACGTAACGTAATAGTTTATGCTGAATTTACCACGAGGGAGGAATACCACATGATGACAGTAAATGAAGTGAGCAAATTGACAGGCGTGAGCGTACGCACCCTGCAATATTATGACAAGATCGGTCTGCTGCATCCCACAGAATACACACAGGCCGGTTACAGATTGTATGACGATACAACTCTGGAAAAATTGCAGCAGATTTTACTGTTCCGTGAATTGGAATTTCCTTTGAAGGACATCAGGGAAATTATGGAGAGTCCGTCATTTGACAGAGGAAAAGCGCTGGAACAGCAGATTGCGCTGCTTGTGTTAAAGAGGGAACACCTGGATCATCTGATTGACCTTGCTCGTGGAATCAAAACGTTAGGAGTGAGAAATATGGATTTTTCAGCATTTGACACACGGAAGATAGACGAGTATGCGGCTGAGGCCAAGGCATCATGGGGAACAACGACGGCATATCATGAGTATGAGGGAAATTACACCTGTTCCGATGAAATACTTGCAGGCCTTGGCAAAATGTATACGGATAACGGAGAGTTTTCTGCCAATATCGATAAGGCAGGCGGAGCCGGAACCGCAGAGTTTACAGGGAAAGCGATAGAGATCTATTGCGGACGATAGGAATTATATTGTCATTTATAGGAAGCATAGTGGCGGACTGCATTTCAGCATGCAGCCCGCCACTTTACTTTCCCTTTACAATCTTTTCAAATCCCTTACATTTCTTTTAACGAATCCTGGTAGTTGGACAAATCCCACAAACATAAAATATAGGAGTAATCAGAAAAACAAAAAAGAATCACCTGGAGCTGAATGATACTAAATTATAAAATATAAGAGCGATCCGGTGGGAGGAGAAGACATGAAGAACAAAGTTATGAAAAAATTTATGGCAACAGTAGCTGCAGTGACAGTAGCAGCCGTGATGATGACAGGATGCGGTTCGACAGAGACGGCTTCTACACAGGAAGCAGCACAGCCTGCAACAACTGAGGAAGCACAGCCCGCAGCTGAGGAAGCAGCGCCTCAGGCAGAGGAAGAGGCTGCACCGGCAGAGGCAGCGATCAGCGGCACGATCACAATGGCAGGAAGTACTTCCATGGAGAAACTTGCAAACGCAACAGCTGAGAGCTTTATGGCAAAATATCCGGATGTGACAGTGACAGCAGAGTTTACCGGATCTTCCGCAGGTGTTGAGTCGGTTCTGGCAGGAAGCGTAGACATCGGTAATTCCTCCAGAAATCTGAAGGATGAGGAAAAAGCAGCAGGCGCTGTGGAGAATATCGTTGCAATCGATGGTATCGCAGTGGTAACTGACAAGGACAATGCCGTGACAGGTCTTGAGAAGCAGCAGTTAATTGACATCTACACAGGCAAGATCAAGAACTGGAGCGAGGTAGGCGGAGCAGATCAGGCGATCGTTGTAATCGGCAGAGAAGCAGGTTCCGGCACAAGAGGCGCTTTTGAGGAGATTCTTGAGATCGTTGACAGCTGCACATATGCCAGTGAGTTGGACAGCACAGGCGCAGTGATGGCAAAGGTGGCATCCACACCCGGAGCAATCGGATATGTTTCCCTTGATGTGGTAGATGATACGGTGATCGCACTGGATCTTGATGGCGTTGCAGCAACAGCAGAGAATATTAAGGCAGGTAAGTACTTCATGAGCAGACCGTTCGTAATGGCTACAAAGGGTGAGATTTCAGAGCAGAGCGAAGCAGTACAGGCACTGTTTGATTACCTTGCTTCCGACGAAGGCAAAGAGCTGATCACTTCCGTAGGACTCATCACAGTTGACTGATATGATAGGGAGACAGCATAAGTCCACGGTGGAGAAGGTTGCGCAGATTATCTTTACAGTCTGCGCATTCTTTGCAGTATTGGCTGTGGCATCCATTACAATCTATATGTTTGCGAACGGACTTCCGGCGCTGACACAGGTGGGCCTGACAGAGCTTTTGTTCGGTACGGTATGGAAGCCTACAGCTGATCCGGCGTCCTTTGGTATCCTCTATGTCATCCTGACATCTATCATCGGTACCTTCCTTGCGATTCTCCTCGGTGTTCCGATCGGGGTGCTGACGGCGGTATTCCTTGCAGAGGTAGCTCCGAAGAAACTGGCGTCTCTCATCAAGCCGGCAGTGGAACTTCTGGCGGGAATCCCTTCCGTGATCTATGGACTTTTGGGACTGTTAGTGCTCAATCCCATTATGTATAAGCTGGAACTGATGATATTTAAGGGCTCCGAGACACATCAATTTACCGGAGGCGCCAACCTGATTTCCGCGGTGCTTGTGCTGGCGGTTATGATTCTCCCAACGGTGATCAATATCAGTGAGTCTTCCATTCAGGCAGTGCCGAAGGATCTGAAATCGGCATCACTGGCATTGGGAGCTTCCCATATACAGACGATTTTCCGGGTGATCCTGCCTGCGGCAAAATCGGGAATCATCACGGCAGTCATCCTTGGAGTCGGAAGAGCCATCGGTGAGGCAATGGCGATCAGTCTGGTGTCCGGCAGTTCGGTCAACATCCCGCTTCCGTTTAATTCGGTGCGTTTCCTGACGACGGCGATCGTGAGCGAGATGGGATATGCGTCGGGACTTCACAGACAGGTACTCTTTACAATCGGACTGGTACTGTTTGTATTTATCATGCTGATCAACTTTACATTGAACAGTGTGCTTAAGAGAGAGGAGGAATAATATGCAGACACTCTCACGCAAAAAAGTGCGTCCCATAGAAAAATTCCTGCTTGGTCTGATCTATCTTTCCGCCTCATTTTCGGTATTGCTCCTGGCAGGGATCATTCTCTATGTTTTTGCCAAGGGCGTCGGATCCGTAAACTGGGCTTTTCTGACGACTGTTCCAAGTGCGCTCAAAGGCACGGTGGGAATTGCGGGAAATATTGTAAATACCTTATATATCGTATGTCTCACATTGGTGATCGTCACACCGATCGGTGTGTGCGCAGCAATTTATCTGAATGAATATGCAAAACCGGGCAGGTTGGTGAGGCTGATTGAGTTTACGACAGAGACACTTTCCGGAATCCCGTCCATTATTTTCGGACTGTTCGGAATGGTGTTTTTTGGTGTGACGCTCCATCTGGGTTACTCCCTTTTGACCGGATCACTCACTCTGGCGATCATGACGCTTCCGCTGATCACGCGCAATACTCAGGAGGCATTGAAGACAGTACCGGAGTCTTACAGGAGCGGTGCACTCGGGATGGGCGCGACCAAATGGCATATGATCCGTACGATCCTATTGCCGTCCGCTATGCCCGGAATCGTCACAGGTGTGATCCTGGCAGTCGGCAGGATCGTCGGAGAGTCCGCAGCGCTGCTTTTCACGGCAGGAAGCGGGTATCTGCTTCCCAAGGCGGGGATCGGTCTGATCAAAAAGATCATGGAATCCGGCGGAACGCTGACGATCCAGCTTTATCTGAGTATGTCCAAGGCGGAATACGATACGGCGTTCGGGATTGCGGTGGTCCTTCTGGCGGTTGTATTGGTGATCAATCTGTTGACCAAGTATCTGGCAGGCAGGCTGGATGTGAATCATAAACGATAGCAGTAGATGGAGAATAATATGATGAAAAACGAAAAGAATACAGATCCCAAGATCAAAACCACACATCTGGATTTGTTTTATGGGGAAAATCATGCGCTGAAGGATATTTGCATGGACATAAGGGCCAATGCGGTGACAGCATTTATCGGACCCTCCGGCTGTGGAAAATCCACATTTCTTAGGTGCCTCAACCGGATGAACGACCTGATCGATCATGTGAAGATCACGGGAAGCATCGAACTGGACGGAGAGCAGATCTATGATCCGAATGTGGATACGACGCTGCTTCGCAAAAAGGTCGGCATGGTATTCCAGCAGCCCAATCCCTTTCCGATGAGCATATACGATAATATTGCCTATGGGCCGAGGATCCATGGCATCAAGAACAGACAGCAGCTCGACGAGATCGTGGAGCGTTCCCTCAAAGGGGCTGCCATTTTTGACGAGGTGAAGGATCGTCTGAAGAAACCGGCGTTGGGATTGTCCGGCGGACAGCAGCAGAGGCTATGTATTGCGCGTGCGCTGGCAGTCGAGCCGGAGGTGCTTCTGATGGATGAACCGACCTCTGCACTGGATCCGATCTCCACGCTGAAGATTGAGGAGCTGATGGAGGAACTGAAGAAAAAATATACCGTGGTAGTTGTTACGCACAATATGCAGCAGGCGGCCAGAGTATCCGATGACACGGCATTCTTTCTCGTGGGAGAAGTGATTGAGTTCGATGCGACATCCAATATTTTCACAAGACCAAGAGATAAACGGACAGAGGATTATATTACCGGCCGATTCGGCTAAGGAGGGATATAAATGACACCGAGAATTACATTTGAGCATGAACTGGAAGAATTGAAGATCAATCTTGAGGAAATGGGACAGCATGTGGAGAGTATTTATGACAGACTGTTCCTTGCGATAGGTGCGGGGGATAAAAATGCCATCCGCAATATCATGAAAGATGACCGCGTGATCAATGATATGGAGAAACATATCGAAGCGAGATGTCTGACACTGATTACAAAGCAGCAGCCTGTGGCAAGGGATCTGCGGGTCGTATCGGCAGCGCTTAAAGTGGTGACGGATCTGGAGCGTGTCGGGGATCAGGTGACGGATATCGCAGAGATCACGCTGCGTTTTGATGACTCCGATGTGTTCCGCTATTCGGTCCATCTGGCAACCATGGCAGATGCGACGAAGGAGCAGCTTCATCAGGCGGTGGAAGCTTTTACGGGCCGTGATATGGAGTCGGCGACAGAGGTGATTGCCGGCGATGATGTGATCGATGACCTGTTTAATAAAGTAAAAAGTGATGTGATCGATTATCTGCGGACAGGAAAATGGCCTGCCGATGAATGTATTGATCTGTTGATGATCGCAAAATATCTGGAGAAGATCGGTGACCACGCGGTGAATATTGCAGACTGGGAATGCTTTCAGGAGACCGGAAACATCCACAATACCAGGCTGTTATAAGAAGCCGCCATCCATGGTGATGATCTGACCGGTGAGGTAGTCGGGCGACTGTGCAAGCTGGAGTAAGAGCGCAGCGGCTTCCTCGGGGGTTCCCATACGTCCTGCGGGAATTTCTTCCTGCAGGGCCTTTTTTTCTTCCGGGGAAAAACAGCTGTTCATATCGGTGTCAATGACGCCGAATGCAGCGGCATTCACCTGGATATTGCTCGGCGCGAGTTCCTTGGCGAGCGCCTTTGTGAATGCATTCAGTCCGCCCTTGGCAGCAGAGTATGCGACTTCGGTGGAACCGCCCGCATTTCCCCAGATGGAAGACACATTGAGGATTCGTCCGTGTCCCTGTGCGAGCAGCATTGGGATGGCGCATTTGCAGGTATAGA
>CAMGRE010000145.1 GCA_946061355.1 uncultured bacterium
CGGCAGTGCTCAGACAGTCCTCGCCGCCCTGTTCATCGTTCTTCTCGAAAATGGCGGATACTAAGACACTTCTCGAATGCATTTCACCGCTTTGTTTGATCATATTTATAAAAAAGAGAGACCGCCGCAAAGCAGTCTCTCTTATCCCTTACTTCCAAAAACCTTTTTTCTTCTTATCCTTCGCTGTGGAATTTCCGTCCTTGGCGGATTCCACACGTTTTGCCGCATTCAGGCTATCGCCTGTCAGTTCATCAAACTTCTTCAGGAGTTCCTTTGCCTCGTGGCTGAGCTTATCAGGTGTCTGCACCACCAGCGTCACATAGTGGTCGCCGCGCACGTCCTTGTTGCGCAGGGACGGAACGCCTTTGCCCTTCAGGCGCACTCTCGCGTCGGTCTGTGTACCGGGCTTCACATCATAGATGACCTGCCCGTCCACCGTATCAATGACGACCTCACCGCCGAGCGCTGCGACCGCGAAAGAAACAGGAACTGTAGAATAAATATTGTAATCCTGCCGCTGGAAGATCGGGTGACGCTGCACCATAACCTCCACCATCAGATCTCCTCTGGGACCGCCGTTTATACCGGGCTCTCCCTTATCTCTGATCCGCACGCTCTGACCATTGTCAATACCTGCGGGAATCGTGATCTTGATCTTTTTACGGTTCGCGATATATCCGCTGCCGTGACAGTCAGGGCACTTGTCCTTCACAATCTTGCCGCTGCCGCCGCACTCAGGACATGTCTGAACGTTGCGCACCGTGCCGAAGAAGGACTGCTGGGTGAATACCACCTGGCCCTTACCGCCGCATTTGGGGCATGTTTCCGGACTGGTACCGGGTTTCGCTCCGCTTCCGTGGCAGGTAACGCACTCATCCTTCAATGTAAGCTCAATCTCTTTCTCAACACCGAATACAGCTTCTTCAAAAGTGATCCGTACGCTGGTGCGGACATTTGCCCCCTTCATCGGACCGTTACTGCGTCCGCTGCGCCTGCTGCCGCCAAAGAGATCACCGAAAATGTCACCGAAAATGTCACCAAAGTCAGCGCTGTTGAAATCAAAGCCTCCGAATCCGCCTGCGCCGCCGCCGTTCTCGAACGCTGCATGACCAAACTGATCATACTGGCGCCGCTTCTCAGGATCACTCAGGATCGCGTATGCCTCCGATGCTTCCTTGAATTTCTTCTCAGCCTCTGCATCTCCGGGATTCATATCCGGATGATATTTCTTCGCAAGAACGCGGTATGCTTTTTTGATCGCTGCCTCATCGGCATTTTTGTCCACGCCGAGGACTTCATAATAATCGCGTTTCTGTTCTGCCATAACACTTACCTCTTTAACACAGGACAGGGGCATATAGCTATGCCCCTCCCATTATATGATCCTTTTTATATTACACTTCTCTGTAATCGCCGTCAACCACATCATCAGCCGCACCGCTGTCTGTGCTCTGACCTGCTGCTCCGGCACCGCTCATGTCGGGACCTGCCTGTGCTCCGGCACCTGCTGCCTGAGCCTGCTCATATACTTTGGTGAACAGTGCCTGCGCACCTGTCATCAGCTTCTCCTGAGCTGCTTTCATCTCTGCAACCTGAGCTTCCGTCATCTCGGAATCCTTGGTCTGCTCGAGGATATCCTTCAGGGCTTTCAGATCTGCCTCAACGGTAGCCTTATCGCTCTCGCTGATCTTATCACCTACTTCACTCAGAGCCTTCTCTGTCTGGAATACGAAGGAATCTGCCTCGTTCCTTGCATCGATGGCTTCCTTTCTCTTCTTATCCTGAGCCTCAAACTCAGCTGCTTCCTTCACAGCCTTATCGATCTCTTCATCGGACATGTTGGAACCTGCCGTAATCGTAATATGCTGCTCTTTGCCTGTACCCAGATCCTTTGCGGAAACATTTACGATACCGTTTGCATCGATATCGAAGGTAACCTCGATCTGAGGGATTCCACGGGGAGCGGGCGGAATACCGTCCAGACGGAACTGTCCGAGGGACTTGTTGTCTCTCGCGAACTGTCTCTCACCCTGTACTACATTAATATCCACTGCTGTCTGATTGTCCGCAGCTGTGGAGAATACCTGACTCTTCTTGGTAGGGATCGTTGTATTTCTCTCGATCAGCCTTGTTGCCACTCCGCCCATCGTCTCGATGGAAAGTGACAAAGGTGTCACATCCAACAGAAGGATGTCGCCGGCGCCTGCGTCTCCCGCAAGCTTACCACCCTGAATGGAAGCACCGATTGCCACACACTCATCAGGGTTCAGGGACTTGCTGGGCTCTTTGCCTGTCAGCATCTTTACTTTCTCCTGTACGGCAGGAATACGTGTGGATCCGCCGACCAGAAGCACCTGTCCGAGTTCTCCGACGGAGAGTCCCGCATCCTTCAATGCATTCTGTACAGGTATTGCAGTACGCTCTACCAGATCTCTTGTCAGATCATCAAACTTTGCTCTGGAAAGGTTCATATCAAAGTGCTTCGGTCCCTCAGCCGTAGCTGTGATGAAAGGCAGATTGATATTTGTTGTTGTTGCGGAAGACAGTTCTTTCTTTGCCTTCTCTGCAGCCTCTTTCAGTCTCTGCATTGCCATCTTATCGCCGGAAAGGTCAATGCCCTCCTGCTTCTTAAACTCATCAATCATCCAGTTGATCAACTTGTTATCAAAGTCATCGCCGCCCAGATGGGTATCGCCGTTTGTTGCCAGCACTTCGATGACACCGTCACCGATCTCGATGATGGACACATCAAAGGTACCGCCGCCCAGGTCGTATACCAGAATCTTCTGCTCTTTCTCATTGTCAAGGCCGTATGCCAGAGCTGCTGCCGTAGGCTCGTTGATGATACGCTTTACATCAAGACCTGCAATCTTGCCGGCATCCTTGGTCGCCTGACGCTGTGCGTCGTTGAAATATGCGGGTACAGTGATAACCGCTTCCGTAACCTTCTCACCCAGATAGCTCTCTGCATCTGCTTTCAGCTTCTGAAGGATCATGGCTGAGATCTGCTGAGGTGAGTACTTCTTGCCATCGATTGTCCTGCCGCGGTCAGTACCCATATCCCTCTTGATGGAGGCGATGGTCTTCTCCGCATTCGTCACTGCCTGACGCTTTGCAGGCTCACCTACCAGTCTCTCACCTGTCTTTGTGAATGCCACTACAGACGGTGTTGTTCTTGCGCCTTCTGTATTTGCGATAACCGTAGGCTTACCACCTTCCATAACGGCCACGCAACTGTTCGTTGTTCCCAAGTCAATACCAATAATCTTACTCATAACTATGCCCTCCTGCTATATAAATAATAATTTGTTTTTATCTTATTCCACTACAGCGACCATGCTGTGACGCACAACGCTGTCGCGGTACATATAACCTTTCTGTAATTCCTGTGCAACGATGCCGGATTCATATTCCTCGCTTGCCACCTGCATCACCGCGTTATGATAATCGGGATTGAACTCCTGCCCTACTGCCTCGATCGGTTTCACTCCAAGATTCTCAAGCTCTGTCATCAGCTGCTTGTAAACCATGTTCATACCGTCCGCAAAAGCCCCGTTGTCCTCGCCCTCCTTCAGGCTCTGAAGTCCTCTCTCAAAATTGTCCACCACCGGCAGGATCTTTTCCACAACACTTTTGGCTCCGGTCTCAAACATCTGGGACTTCTCTTTTTCGGTGCGCTTCCTGAAGTTATCGAATTCCGCCATCTGGCGTTTCACCCGATCCTCCAGTTCCTCAATCTTCTCTTTATATTTGTCCTGTTTCTTATCTGCTTTAGCCTTTTTCTTAGCCGCCTTTTCCTCAGCCCGCGACATTTTTCCTTCCTGCGCTTCCGCCTCAGCGGTATCTTCCTGAACGGTTTCCCCGGATGTATCTTCTTCCGCATGCACATCCGCTGTGCCAGGTTCCTCCACTGTCTGTTCAGATGTGTCCACAGTCTGTTCCGTCATATCCTTTTCTTCCTGTTCCATATCTGTTTCCATCTCCTATTTCGCTATCTTTTATATAAGGTATCAAGCTGGCTCATCAGCGTCTTTAAGGTATCCACTACCTTTTCATAATCCATACGCTTCGGACCGATGATTCCGATCGTTCCGCGCATTCCTTCTTCCAGCTCATATGTGGCGGTAACCACACTGCAGTCCTTCATGGACTGAACCGGTGTCTCATCACCGATATAAACCTGTATGCCCCGGCTGTTCTCATCCGCCAGAGTTTCCTGCACCAGCTCCGTGAGCATCTTCTTTTCCTCAAAAGTATTGATCAGCTCACTCGCCTTGGAGTTGTCTGCAAGTTCAGGATATTTAAATATGTTGTTGGCGCCGCTTGTGTAGATCTCCAGATCCTCGTCCGCCTTGATCGCCTCTGCGACCGCATCAACGACTTCCCCGACGACATCACTGTGGATTCCCGCCTGTTTCTTCAGTGCGGTGATCGTCGCGAGATTGATCTCTTCCAGAGAAAGTCCGTTCAGATGAGTATTCAACAGAATATTCAGCTTGAGGATCGTCTCATCATCCATATCCTCGCCAATCCGGAGGATATTATTCTTGATCACATTGCCCTCCACGACGATGACTGCAAGGAGCTGTCCTGCATCCACCCTGGAAAGCTGTATGAACTTCAGCTTATTGTGTTTGTCTGCCTGCGGCGCTGAGATCATGGTAGCATAGTTGGTATTGACCGCCAGCACCTTTGCCACCTGTTTGAGAAGCTGCTCCATCTTATCTTCCTTCTCCAGAAGCATCTCCTTCATCTCGTTGACCTGCTGTTCCTTCTCCTTCATCATATTATCCACATACAGGCGGTAGCCCTTGTCGGAAGGGATCCTCCCGGCGGAAGTATGCGGCTGAAGGATATAGCCAAGCTCTTCCAGATCAGCCATCTCATTGCGGATCGTCGCGGAACTTAAATTCAGATCTGTGTATTTTGAGATCGTCCTGCTGCCGACCGGCTCTCCAGTCTCCAGATAATTACGGATAATGGCCTGCAAGATCTTCATCTTTCTGTCATCAAGCTGCATCACCATTGTCCTCCCTTTCTCTCTGAATCCATCGCGTCGAGTCATCTCAATCTGCTATGACCGGCTTTTCTTTATTAGCACTCGTTTCATTTGAGTGCTAACATCTTATGTACATAAAGTAGCACTATCAGAATTTATTGTCAACTCTTTTTTTGAAAAATATTTTGAAAAAATTGTGAAAACAGAAATCTTGTCATTGCCAATCATTCCGAAAACCAATATACTTAAATCTGCTGTGATAACTGCTCCTCATTATCACGGCTTTGAAACCAAAATGTATTGATCACCTTATAATTCAGAACAATAACAGAAGATATGCCCTCACAAAAAAGAAGAAAAAATTCCAAAAATCAAACAGAAAAATCCGTCCGGAAGAAACGGACGGTTCAAAAGGAAAAATCAACTTCAGGAAGAGTGCACAGAAGGAAAGAACGCAGACGTGCCGTCGGAAAAGCGCTGCTATGGATACTGTTACTCTCTGCGCTGCTTGCCCTGTCGGGTGTGGCAGTATGGTTCTTCACCCTTGACACAATTGATCTGAACGAATACGTGACCGTATCCTATACAGGCTACGACTCCGCCGGAACCGCCAATGTACGTCTGCGCGATTCCAAAAAATACGGCTACTTCCTGGAATCATCCGAATGTCATCTTACCGGGAAAAACGGCAATTTAAAAAACGGCGATATTCTGAAGCTTATCTTTACCTATGATAAAGAACTTGCGAAACAGAACCATCTGCGTGTCAAAACGGCGGAAGGAGAGCTTACCGTCACCGGCCTGCCGAAGGGAATTGAACTCTCTGCCGATGACATTTTTAAAGGCCTGCATATTACATATGAAGGAATCGCTCCAATGGTGTCCGTAAGCGTATCAAACGAAAGCACCGATGAATTCCTGCAAAACGTCGCTTATGAAATCACAGACCAA
>CAMGRE010000146.1 GCA_946061355.1 uncultured bacterium
CACCTGCGGGAGCACACGGATCTGCTTTTCAGCCTCGTATTCCTCATCATCTACCGTCACAGTCGCCGTGATCGTCACCGTCTTTTCTTTTTTGATATCTCCGGCAGTGAGAATCCCGTCCTTCTCTACAAACGCCGTATGCCTGTCAGAGCTCTCCCACTCCGCCTCCTCCGGAGATACCTTTTTCCCCTGAAGGATCAACGTCAGCGGTGTTTCCTGCCCGGCAATCACCTGACTCTTGCCATGGATCATGAGACCGTCCTCCGCATTTACCGCCATCGGCATGCATAAGAACAGCGTCGCTGCCAACAGCATGATCAATCGATATTTTATTTTATTGGATTCTCTTATTTTTTTCATAATTTTTACCCTCTGATAAGGATTGATTATATCAGCTTTTTGTGATTCATGCTATAATAAATGTACATACTAGATAAAAAACACAAATGAGGTTTCTATGAAATTTGATATGCACTGTCATACCAAGGAGGGATCCCCTGATGGCAGGATTCCCATCAAAGAATATATCGCAGGCTTAAAGGAGCAGGGCTTTGACGGTATGCTCGTGTCCGATCACAACTCTTATAACGGATACCGCTACTGGAAAAAACACCGCGAGGAAATGCCCGAATTCATCGTACTCAAAGGAATCGAATACGACACGATCGACGCCGGACACATTCTGGTGATCCTTCCGACAGGCGTCAAGGTCCCCCTGATGGAACTGCGCGGCCTGCCGGTCAATCTCCTGATCGATATTGTCCACAGACACGGCGGTATCTTAGGTCCTGCCCATCCCTGCGGCGAACGGTTTTTAAGTCTGACCAACAACCGGAAATTCCGCAAACAGAAATCGCTCATGGAACGCTTTGATTTCGTGGAAGCGTTCAACTCCTGCGAATCCGAGGAGAGCAACCGGGGAGCGCAGCTGTTGGCAGCCGCCTATGACAAGCCGGGGCTCGGCGGAAGCGACTCCCACAAGCCGGACTGTGTCGGAACCGCCTGGACATGCTTTGAGGGAAATATCCGCTGCGAGACCGACCTGATCAACCATATCCTCTCACGGGAACCGGTCTGTCCCGGAGGCGTCTATTATCACGGCACTACCAAGGACAAGCTCGGGAAACTCAACCACCTGCTGGTGCTCTCCTTCTGGTTCTACAACAAGGGCGGCGGCATCCTGCGCAAACACAAACGCTCACTCGCACTGCGCTCTGACGACGCCAGCACTCTGAATCTGTATAATGAAAAACGCCGGAGCGCACACTGATCCGGCGTTTTTCCTTCTTATGCACAGACCCGCGTAAGGAAGCATACTGCCAACGCAGCACGCGGGTCGCGCTTATTTCCTTCTGTGTTCTTTTGCCGCTTCCTTCAACTCTTCCAGTCCGTCCCGGAATCTCGCCGAGATCATGCCCGGATTGTCAAGCAGCAGCCTGCGACGGAAATAATCTCCCGCACCGCGCAGCTGTTCTACTCTGTCCTTCCATACATGGAATTTCATGCGCAGTTCCTGCCGTTCCTCCTCGATCGCATCGTCCGCCACCGCAATCAATACATCCAGACGCTTCTGGAGCCGTTCCATCTCCGCTTTTGCATTCTCCAGTTTGAAAAGTACATCGCGCATATCGAGCGCCGCCTTGAACGACAGCGCGAAATCCGCCGCAACCGCCATGGTCAGAACTGCCACCAGAACACTTAACACCTGGCCGGGAATCCTGTACATAAACTTTTCGATCGGCTTGTGGATGACCTCTGTCATCAGGATCGTAAAAAAACCCCAGGCGATCGTTGAGCTTAAGCAGATCTGCCCGCGGAAATTGAATTTCTGGTCGGAATAATCCCAGTAGCGCACGTGAAACAGCGCTTCTGTTGCCGTCCCCACCAGATATTCCAACACGGTCGCGCCGATACATCCCGCAAAATACGTGAGGATCAGATTGTCCTGAAACGGCGCTGACACCACTAGCATCATCACGGCGCCTGACCCGTAGATCGGCAGGAAAGGTCCACGCATAAATCCTCTGTTCACAAATCTCCTCTTGCGGATGGAGACATATGCCGATTCAAAGCACCATCCCAGGAAACTATATAAATAAAAGAAAAAGAGCCATTGTACACTACTGTATGCCATAAACTGCCTTCCAAAACTTTTCAAACTGCCTTTTAAAATTTTCAGGAAAATAGTTCCACGGCAATCCCGCACTTCCCTTTTCTGGTCATATGCGTAACGCCGCCATAGACGAATTTCCCGTATCCGCGCACGGTCACCCTGTCGCCTGCCTTCAGCAGTGCGCTGTTGCTCTCCTGCAGCCGCCCGTTCACAAAGACATGCTTCTGACGGAAAATCTCCAGGATCTGAGCCCGGGAAAGTCCGAACACTTTGGCTGCCACGCCGTCAACGCGCTCCGAGGACACCTGATACTCCCTACTGATCTTCTCCTGCTGTAACGTCTCTGCCTTGCCTGTAAAAACACTGCACCTCACACTGGTATGACGGATCTTTGTGAGATTCTCCGTGATAAAAGGAGCGATCGTCTCCGTACAGTACAGATAGGCACAGTCCGGCCTGACCAGAATATCACCGAGCGTGCTCCGCTCAATGCCAAGATTCATACAGGCGCCGAGATAATCGCGATGTCCCAGTTCCTCCGCAAATTTGGCAAGCAGCGGCTCGATCCGGATACATACGATGGGAAAAGGCTGCTCATAGCCCAGCTGCTCCTCCGACCCAAAGCGCGCCATCTGCCGCTCACAGTCGTCATTCCCTCCATACAGCATGCAGTCTGTCTCCGGATACTCGCTCTTTACCTGATAAAAGATGTCCTGCTCCGCCAGACTTAAAAAGCCGCTGAAGCAATAGACATTCTGACGATAGGATTTCTGCGCAAGCTCCGCAAAGCGTTTTTTCAGTTGCAATAATTCCTTCTCTGTCTCTGCCATAGTATCACAATCAGGTGAAGTCGATCACTTCTTTTTTCGGTGCCTTGGCCGGTTCCACCGAAAGTGCATGGAGCACAGGACCTTCGCCATTGTAATCTGCCCAGTACTCCCATGTCAATGTCGCCGTCACCTTCACCCAGGATTTGTTTTCCAGTTTCTCTGCGCCGTCATATTCGCATGCAAATCCGAGGAATGCCATGTCCTCCGCGCAGCAGGTCATCGCCATCCTGCCCGGCACAAAATGATCCTTCGGAAAGCCTTCGGGCTTCAGCACCATGGCAAGGAAAGTCATCTTCTTATTCTCATATCGCTCCGCATGATCCAGCACGTCCAGATACCAGATCCCGTAACCCGTATCATCAAGCTCAAGATGGTCTTTCTTCAGATCATAGGGCAGTTCATCCTCCATGATCTCGTTCACCTCGCCGTTCGCATCCTCAAAAATAATCTCCGCCGACTGGTTCACCGCCTTCACATTTCGCTTATAGGTACTCAGATCCTTGATGCCGTCGCAACGGTTAAAGATGATCATCTCCGATTTGCGGATCATCTCCGCCAGAAGGGATCTCATGTTTGTGTAGTACATCGGAAATGTGGACGCATCGATCGTTGTGATCTGCTGCTCCACCTTCCAGTGCCACGGCAGTTTCATATTCTTATAATTCCACATGCCGTTATACTCGATGATGATACGCTCCGGCTTATGCTTTTTCTCCAATTCGATCAGCTTCTCCGGTGTGAAATCACTCTCCTCGTCGATCATCTCGAGAATCGTCCTGCTCTTTTTGAGCAGGGGCTCGTCAAATTCCACCTCTCCCTCCTCACAGAGGATGAGGAGTGTCTTTCCCCTGGTCTGAAAATAAGGCTGTTCCAGCGTGTACCGGATGAATTCCGACTTGCCGCTCTCCAGAAATCCATTGATGATATATACACTTTTCATAGCGCTCTCCTTCTCCACCATGACTTTTCCGCAACATGCGTCTTCTAAGCATTATTTCGCAAACAACTCCGCCAGTTTCTCCTCATTGAGTTTGGAGCCGATCACGCAGATCTTGCCGGTAAGCTCTGCCTGTCCCTCGCGGATATCGACCTCGCCGGGCACATAGTCAAAATAAGTCCACTTGCCTGTGCCGTCAGGCAGCATGCCTTTTGCGCGGAGCACAAAGCCGTAAACGTTTTCCTGCTCCAACACTTCGAGGCAGGTTCTGATCTCATCCTGTGTGTAGGAAGCTGCCGTCTCACGTCCCCAACTGGTGAAGATCTCATCCGCATGATGGTGATGCTCATGATCATGGTCGTGACAGCCACAGGTGCAGCCCTCTCCGTGATCATGATGATGTTCATGGTCGTGATGATGATGCTCGTGATCATGGCAGCCGCAAGTGCAGTTCTCATCATGCTCTTTCTCAACCTGGGCAAGGAGCTCTGCCTCAAAATCCCTCTTCTCCTCCATGGCGCTTAATATCTGTCTGCCATCCAACTCCTCCCACGGAGTTGTGATGATCGTGGCATTCTGATTATGCTCGCGAATGATCTCCACCGCTTTCGCCGTCTTTTCCTCACTGATATTTCCGGTACGGCTCAGCACTACGAGGCCTGCATTCTCGATCTGATTCAGGAAGAATTCTCCGAAGTTCTTGGCATACATCTTGCATTTCGCGGCATCCACCACAACGACTGCACTGGAAAGCTGCACGGGCACTTCCGTCTTGACGTTCTGTACCGCCTTGATCACGTCGGACAGTTTGCCTACGCCCGAAGGCTCGATCAGAATGCGCTCCGGCGCATACGTTGTCAGAACCTCCTGCAGGGACGCTCCGAAATCACCCACCAGAGAGCAGCAGATACAGCCGGAATTCATCTCCTTCATCTGAACGCCGGACTCTTTCAGGAATCCGCCGTCAATGCCGATCTCTCCGAACTCATTCTCGATCAGCACCACCTTCGTTCCCGCCAGCGCCTCCTTTAACAGTTTCTGGATCAGAGTGGTCTTGCCCGCTCCCAGAAATCCCGATACAATATCAATCTTTGTCATGTTCATCCATCACCTTTCTTTTTTATTTTTACCGGTTTGTCCCGAACAGCCTGTCCCTCTCTTCCAGTATGATCGACAATGGGAGACTCGCCGTCTCATCATCATACCCACCCGTCACCATTCCGATATAATGGCCGTGTTCATCAAAGGTTCCGCCGCCGGACATTCCGCCCTTTGCCTTGCAGTAATTATATATCATATAGGAATCGAACTCTTCAAAATAGTACCATGGATCGGCAACCGTTCCGACATAGACATTGCAGGCAACACCGTCCGTGGAACCCACCAGAAAAATGTCATCCCCTTTGCTTAGGTTTTCCGCACTGTCCGTATTTACAAACCGAAGCTTGCGTCTGTCCTCATAGGGCCACCCGCTGATATCCATCCGGACAAAACCGAGATCATACCGGTCGGAGCAGACCATCTCCCTGCTCGCACCGGAAGCGCCGCTGTAAAAACGCACGTATGTCATATCCGCCTCATGTGCGAGCACATGGCGATTTGTCACTAACAGCAGATCATCCTCTCCGATCTCTAAGATCACGCCGCTTCCCCAGAAATTTCCAACCCGGATCTGCGCAATCGCCGGCATGACGTCACGGACCGACTGCGACATGTCCCCGTTATCGTTCACCTCTGTCTCCAGAAGCCCCAGATGTACCAGTCCCCGGTACTCATCCACAGGCATGACCGTCTGGACCATGGGGCGCACTCCCTCACCCTCCGCCAGGACCCCCTGTGGAAAAGCAAGCCACAATATGCAGAAAACGAAAACCAAAAGCCGCCTACGCATCTTTGAGCCAGTTTGCCACATCTATGGCATGATATGTGATGATGATATCCGCTCCGGCACGCTTCATGGCAAGCATATTCTCCATGAC
>CAMGRE010000147.1 GCA_946061355.1 uncultured bacterium
CAGAGAATAGTGAGAGGCTGCTAGCGTTTTATCAGGCAAATTGTTTTCAGAAATTTGATACACGTAGGACTACAACAGATTTGGAAGAACCGCATGAGCTTGTGCAGCTTTTGAGATTGATTTAAAATGAATTAAATAGTAATAAAAAGAAGATTTACTTATTTAGAAATAGAAAAGGAGCAGCACATAGCGATTTCTAATCGTTCAAGTGCCAGCTCCATTTTACTATGCCTTTTTGAAGCCCGCGCGTTTGCGGAGTGTCGGGTCGAGAATTTTCTTGCGGATGCGCAGGCTCTTGGGGGTAACCTCCAGAAGCTCATCCGTGTCGATAAAGTCGAGCGCCTGCTCAAGACTCAGGATCTTGGGCGGTGTCAGGCGCAGCGCCTCATCCGCGCTTGAGGAACGGGTGTTGGTAAGCTGCTTCTTTTTGCACACATTCAACTCAATATCTTCCCCGCGGCCGTTCTGACCGACAACCATGCCGCCGTACACTTTTTCGCCGGGACCGATAAAGAGCGTGCCGCGTTCCTGGGCATTGTACAGACCATAGGTAATGGCTTCGCCCGCCTCAAAAGCGATCAGGGAGCCCTGTTTCCTGTATGCGATGTCCCCTTTGTACGGACCGTAGCCGTTAAATACCGTATTGAGGATGCCGTTTCCCTTTGTGTCTGTCATGAATTCTCCGCGGTATCCGATCAAACCTCTTGCAGGGATGGAGAACTCCAGACGGGTATAGCCGCCGCTTGCGGTTCCCATGCTGATCAGTTCCCCTTTGCGTGTGCTGAGCTTCTCGATGACGGTTCCGGAAAATTCTTCGGGTACATCCACGTAAGCGAGTTCCATGGGCTCCAGTTTCTTGCCGTTTTCATCCTCTTTATAAAGCACTTCGGCTTTGCTCACCGCGAATTCGTATCCTTCACGGCGCATATTCTCGATCAGCACGGACAGATGCAGTTCGCCTCTTCCGGATACCTTGAAAGCTTCTGTAGTGTCCGTCTCCTCAACGCGGAGAGACACGTCGGTATTCAGTTCGCGGAACAGTCTGTCACGCAGATGACGGCTTGTCACATATTTTCCTTCCTGTCCTGCCAGAGGAGAGTCGTTGACGATAAACTGCATGGCGATCGTCGGCTCGGAGATCTTCTGGAAAGGAATGGGCTTGGGATTCTCGGGAGAGCACAGCGTATCACCGATATGGATGTCGGCGATGCCGGAGATCGCAACGATGGAACCGAAGCCTGCCTCCTGAACTTCCACTTTGTTCAGTCCGTCAAATTCATATAATTTACTGATCTTTACCTTTTTCTGTTTGTCGGGATCATGATGGTTGACGATGACAACCTCCTGATTGACTTTGACGGAGCCGTTGTCCACTTTGCCGACTCCGATCCGGCCGACATATTCGTTGTAGTCGATGGTACTGATCAGTACCTGTGTGCCGGCATCGGGATCACCGACCGGCGCCGGGATATAATTCAGGATCGTCTCAAACAGAGGGATCATATTTCCGTTTTCATTATTTAAGTCGAGTGTTGCGGTGCCTGCCTTGGCGGAGGCGAAGACGAACGGGCAGTCGAGCTGCTTCTCATTTGCGTCAAGGTCGATGAACAGTTCCAGAACCTCATCGATGACTTCCTCAGGACGCGCTTCGGGACGGTCTATCTTGTTGATGCAGACAATGACGGGAAGATTGAGGCTGAGTGCCTTTTTCAACACAAATTTTGTCTGGGGCATGACACCTTCAAAGGCATCCACGACCAGAATGACACCGTTCACCATCTTTAAGACACGTTCCACTTCACCGCCGAAATCCGCGTGGCCGGGAGTGTCGATGATATTGATCTTTGTATTTTTGTACATGACAGCGGTGTTCTTGGAGAGGATGGTGATACCACGCTCACGCTCGATGTCATTGGAATCCATCACACGTTCCGCCACTTCCTGATTCTCACGGAATACGCCGCTCTGCTTTAAGAGCTCGTCCACCAGTGTGGTTTTGCCGTGGTCAACGTGTGCGATAATTGCTACGTTTCTCACATTGTTTCTTGTCTGCTTCATAATTTCTCCTCATGATTGGCGCCGGATGAGCCGGTGCAATGAAACTGCCGGAATCGGATGTATCCGGCGATTACATACATAGATTGTATACAAAACTGTATTATTATAGCATTGCAATAAAAAAAGCGCAAGACTCCCTTCGCTCTTGCACCGCGTGCTTTACGCGTGCTATAATCCAGATATAGTTTATCCTAGGGAGAATAAAATGAGATACCGAACAGGAATTTACATAGCCGTGATCTGCATGTGTGTTCTGCTGACGGGCTGCGGATCCGGAAAGCAGGAGAGTACAGAGCAGGGGATGGTGGCGATCGAGGCGCTTGACTATCAGGGGGCGCTCACTTGTTTTGAAAAAGCGCTTGCGAACGGTGAGGATCCGGAGCTTGTGTATCGTGGACAGGGGATTGCCTATATCGGGCTGACACAGTATGAGGATGCTGCCGCATCATTGGAGAAAGCATTGTCATATTGCAGAGGAATCCCGGGCAGTCTGGAGTACGATACGAACTACTATCTTGCAATGGCATATTATAAAAGCGGAGAGATCGATAAGGCCCTTGCTGTGTATGATGCGATCCTTGATCTGAAAAAGGACAAGACAGCATATTGTCTCAGGGGAATCCTGGAATTGGAAAAGGATAATTACGACAGGGCGTCAGCGGATTTTGACAAGGCGATTTCCATGGATCCCACAGATTATGACTGCCTGATCGATATCTATACCGGACTTGAGAGATTCGGTTATAAAGAAGCGGGAAAAGAGTATCTGGAACAGGCGATGGCTGCGGGCGGAGAGACGATCAACAGTTATGATAAGGGGCGACTTTATTATTATCTGGAAGATTATGAAGAGGCCAGGAACAGTCTGGAGCAGGCGAGGGATCTGGGCGGTGAGGATGCTGTCCTGTATCTGGGCAGAACCTATGAGGCGCTCGGAGATTACAACTATGCGGCCAGCGTATATGTGACTTATCTGGAGAAACACGATGACAGCCCGGAGATCCTGAATCAGCTTGGCTTATGCCGGATGCAGAAAGGGGAGTATCAGGAGGCGCTGGAAGCTTTTCAGAGAGGGATTGAACTGGAGAACAACAGCTGCCTGCAGGCGCTTAAGTTCAACGAGATCACGGCATACGAACATCTGACGCAGTACAAGAAGGCAGCCGTGCTGATGGAGGCGTATCTGCAGTCATATCCGGATGACAGTGAGGCGCTCAGGGAGTTTGAATTCCTGAAAACAAGATAAAATTGAGGCGGGAAATGCAGTTATATGCAGCTTCCCGCTATTTTTTTGCACTTGACCGGGAAACCACAATATATTATGGAAACAAACTTATGTTAACACAATATCTGGTGCTTAGCGGTTGACTTTTGGATCCTGCAATGATAGAATTGATTTTGATAGCTTTACATATTGGTAAATGGGTTACGCAGGGGGACAAGAGATATGTTTCAGGTAGTTAAGAGAAATGGGGAGACAGCGGAGTTTATTCTGACCAAGATCAACGATGCGATCATGAAAGCGTTCAATGCCACGGATGTGCAGTACAATAATGACATTGTGGATCTGCTTGCACTTCGCGTCACTGCCGATTTTCAGGAGAAGGTAAAAGACGGACAGGTTCATGTGGAGGATATTCAGGACAGTGTGGAGAAGATCCTTGAGCAGTCCGGATATGCGGAAGCGGCGAAGGCCTTTATTTTATATAGGAAGCAGCGCGAAAAGATGCGTACGATGAAGTCCACCATTCTCGACTACAAGGATGTGGTGAATAACTATGTGAAAGTGGAGGACTGGCGTGTCAAAGAGAATTCCACCGTTACCTATTCGGTAGGCGGTCTGATCTTAAGCAATTCCGGCGCGGTCACAGCCAATTACTGGCTGTCGGAGATCTATGATGAGGAGATCGCGCAGGCACACCGCAATGCGGATATCCATATCCATGATCTTTCCATGCTCACAGGCTACTGTGCTGGATGGTCCTTAAAGCAGCTGATCAAGGAAGGACTCGGCGGCATCACCGGCAAGATTACCTCTGCACCGGCCAAGCATCTATCAGTGCTGTGCAACCAGATGGTGAACTTCCTCGGGATCATGCAGAATGAGTGGGCGGGAGCACAGGCGTTCTCTTCTTTTGATACCTATCTTGCACCGTTTGTCAAAGCGGATAATCTTTCCTATGATGAGGTGAAGAAGTGTATTGAGGCATTTATTTACGGAGTGAATACCCCCAGCAGATGGGGAACGCAGGCTCCTTTTTCCAATATCACACTGGACTGGACAGTACCGGATGATCTGGCGGAGCTTCCGGCGATCGTGGGCGGTCAGGAGATGGATTTCACCTACGGAGACTGCAAGGCAGAGATGGATATGGTGAATAAGGCGTTTATCGAGACGATGATTGAGGGAGATTCCAACGGCAGAGGCTTCCAGTATCCGATTCCCACATACTCCATCACCAGAGATTTTGACTGGTCGGACACGGAGAATAACCGCCTTTTGTTTGAGATGACATCAAAATACGGCACACCGTATTTTTCCAACTATATCAATTCGGATATGGAGCCCAGCGACGTGCGTTCCATGTGCTGCAGGCTGCGTCTGGATCTGCGTGAGCTGCGCAAGAAGACAGGAGGCTTTTTCGGATCGGGCGAGAGCACGGGAAGTGTGGGCGTGGTGACGATCAATATGCCGCGCATCGCGTATCTGGCCTCCAATAAGGATGATTTTTACAAGCGGCTGAATAAGATGATGGATATTGCTGCCAGAAGTCTTAAGATTAAGCGCGAAGTGATCACGAAGCTATTAAATGAGGGATTGTATCCGTATACAAAGCGTTATCTCGGAACCTTTGACAATCATTTCTCGACGATCGGACTGATCGGCATGAATGAGGTGGGACTCAATGCCAACTGGCTGCGGGCAGATATGACGGACAAGCGGACGCAGGAATTTACGAAGGAAGTGCTGAACCATATGCGTAATCGTCTTTCTGATTATCAGGAGCAGTACGGAGATCTGTATAATCTGGAAGCGACACCTGCCGAGAGTACCACGTATCGACTGGCAAAGCACGATAAGAAGAAATGGCCGGCGATCAAGACGGCGGGAAACAGAGGAGACGTACCGTATTATACAAACTCATCCCATTTGCCTGTTGATTACACAAGAGACATTTTTGATGCGCTCGATATTCAGGACGAACTGCAGACGTTATATACTTCCGGCACAGTATTCCATGCATTCTTAGGTGAGAAGCTGCCTGACTGGAAGGCTGCGGCCAATCTGGTGCGGACAATCGCGGAGAATTATAAGCTTCCTTATTATACGATTTCACCTACGTATTCGATCTGTAAGGAGCACGGATATCTCGCCGGAGAGCAGAAGACATGCCCTCATTGCGGTGCGCAGACAGAGGTTTACAGCCGCATCACAGGGTATTACAGACCGGTGCAGAACTGGAATGACGGGAAACTTCAGGAGTATCGTAACCGGACGGAGTATGATGTGGAACATTCGATGCTCAAACGTCCTGTATCTGCGGTAGTCACACTGTCGAATGACAGAGACGATATGCAGGTGGATGTGGAACAGCCGTCTGATGTGAAATATCTGTTCACAACGAAGACATGTCCGAACTGCAAGCTTGCCAAAGAATACCTGAAGGATGAGAATTATATCATTGTCGATGCGGAAGAAAATGCGGAACTGGTTGCCCGGTACGGTGTGATGCAGGCACCGACCCTTGTGGTTGTGAACGGGGATTCCTACAAAGAGTAC
>CAMGRE010000148.1 GCA_946061355.1 uncultured bacterium
TGATATACCCCACGTTCCCCGCCGCTATCTCTTGCCGCGGCTGCATGTCGAGTTTGAGCACGCCTTCCGTTTCCTTTTCTCAAAAATAAAGATATCTACGCCGTTGCACTGCTGGCGACAAAGGGTGGAAAGACGAGAACCGCCATCATTCCCTGCAGCAATAATGTCTTTAAGCGTCTGATTGATATCCCGACCAGAAAAGGGACGTTCATGCTCTCGGAAGAGCTGATCCTTCATTTCCTTCCCAAGATGTTCAAGAATTATGAGGTCAAGGAGAAATCGCTGCTGCGCATCACAAGAAATGCGGACATCGACACGGAGACGATCTATGACGAGGATCTGGATTACCGGGATGCGATGGAAAATCTGATCAAGCAGAGGAAACGGATGAATCCGGTGAGAATGGAGCTCTCGAGAGAGTTGAACAAGAAAATGATCAATTCCCTGTGCAAGATCATTCAGGTGGAGAAAGACCACGTATTTTTGTCCAAGGTTCCGCTCGATATGTCCTTTGTATTTTCCATTCAGAGTTATTTGAAGAATACGGATCAGGAAAATCTGTTTTATCAGAGACGCACACCGAGAATGACAACACAGCTCGATGAGAAGAGCTCTTTGATTCCGCAGATCATGGAAAAGGATGTGCTGCTGTCTTATCCTTTCGAGAGTATCAAACCCTTTATCAATCTGCTGAATGAGGCGGCAAAAGATGATACGGTCGTATCCATCAAGATGACGCTGTATCGTCTCGCATACAAAAGTCAGATTGTGGACGCTCTGGTGGAAGCGGCAGAGAACGGAAAAGAAGTGGTCGTTTTGGTGGAGTTGCGGGCGCGATTTGATGAGGAAAGCAATATCGAATATTCCAGGAAGCTGGAGGAGGCAGGCTGCCGGGTGATCTATGGGCTGAACGGCTATAAGGTGCATTCCAAACTCTGTCTGATCTCCAGGAAAACAGAGACCGGCATTTCCTATATCACGCAGATCGGAACAGGAAACTATAATGAGAAAACATCTACGTTATATACGGATCTGTCACTGATCACGGCAAACTATGAGATCGGAAAAGAAGCAGCCGATGTGTTTGCCGCTCTGTTAAAGGGAGAAACGGTGGAGAATACAAATCTGCTGCTTGTCGCTCCGAAATGCCTGCAAAACAAAGTGCTGGATATGATTGAGGAGGAGATCTCCTATGCAAAAGAGGGAAAAGAAGCATACATCGGGATCAAGATCAATTCCTTGACGGATAAGGTGATCATTGACAAATTGGTGGAAGCTTCCCAGGCAGGAGTAAAAATCGAAATGATCGTCAGAGGAATCTGCTGTCTGCTCCCGGAAGTAAAGGGATATACAGAAAATATCAAGGTAGTGAGCATTGTAGGCCGTTATCTGGAACACTCCAGAATCTATCGGTTTGGGACAAAGGAACGAGAAAAGGTGTATATCGCGTCTGCGGATTTCATGACGCGCAATACCGTCCGTCGGGTAGAGGTAGCCGCACCGGTTTTTGATGAGAAATTGAAAGAACATCTTGACTGGATGTTTAAGACGATAATGAGTGACAACGAAAAGGGAAAGCGCCTGACAGCAAACGGAACGTATGTTGACAGAGAGTTGAGCGATGTGAAACTGAATTCCCAGGAAATGTTTTATGCGCTGGCTTACAGCAATGCGGAAAAAGAGCGGAAGAGCTGAAGACACAAAACAACTGACAGAAAAATACAGGAGAAAAAAGATGAACGCTACCTTGGAGATTATATTTGGGTTATTGGGAGGACTCACAGTCTTTATTTTCGGAATGAACATGATGAGCGACTGCCTGCAGAAAGCAGCCGGGGAGAGAATGAAAAGCATCCTGGCGCTGCTGACAAAAAATCCGGTTCTGGGTGTACTGGCGGGAGCTCTGACGACAGCCGTACTGCAGAGCAGCAGCGCCACAACGGTTATGGCAATCGGTTTCGTCAGTGCGGGACTTATGAATCTGCCGCAGGCGATCAGTATCATTCTGGGCGCCAACATTGGTACGACCATGACGGCGCAGATCATCGCATTCAAATTGAGTGATTACATTTATATCATTATTTTTATCGGATTTATTGTCAGCTTTGCATTGAAATCAGAAAAGGCCAAAAACATCGGACAGACGATCTTTGCATTCGGTCTTTTGTTCCTTGGCATAGAGACGATGGGAGGTGTCATGAAGCCGCTGGCTTCCAGCCCCGTATTTACCGATATGATCGCAAAGGTTGCGGATATCCCGGTACTGGGTGTACTCGTCGGCACCTTTATGACGCTTGTGGTACAGAGCAGCAGCGCTACAATCGCAGTTCTTCAGAATTTCGCGTCACAGCCGGGGCCAGATGGAGTCAGCAGTATGCTCGGACTGGCCGGAGCCATTCCGATCCTCCTTGGTGATAATATCGGAACGACGATAACTGCATTGCTAGCAAGTATCGGACAGCCGAAGGATGCCAAGAGAACCGCGGCAGCACACTGTATCTTTAATATATCGGGGTGCCTCTTGTTTATCTGGTTTGTCAGACCGTATGCAGCATTGATCAAATACATATCTCCGAAGGGACCTGAGATCGAAGTGATCTCCAGGCAGATTGCAAATGCACATACGTTTTTTAATGTTACGATGACTGTGATCTGGATTCCGCTGATCTGGCTGATGGTAAAGATCGTCATGAAACTGATCCCGGACGGAAGAAAAGTGATCTATACCAACTCGGAACCGATGTACCTGGATTCCAAACTTATCGGTCAGCCGACGGCAGCACTCCAGCTGGTCGCAAAAGAGATCGTGAGATGTACGGAATTTGTTGAGGAAAATCTGAAAGCGCTTATCTCCGTGCTCGACAGCAGTGACAGTGCGAAAGTCAATGAAGTGATCAGGAACGCGGAGGATACCAGGACACTCTATGACAGGATCACGGAATACCTGGCGGAGCTATTCGCATCGGGCGGTCTGACGGAAGAGCAGGCGACACAGACAGCAGGGATCATGTATGTGCTCAGTGATGTGGACCGCATGGGAGCCCTGTGCAGGGAGGTCGGATTGTCTCTGAAAGATAAGGAAGAAAAGAAATACAAATATTCCAAAAAGGCGATGGATGACTTAAAAGACAGTCTTGAGCTGATCCGGAAGATGTTTTTTCAGGCTGTAGACATGATGATCACCGGCAATACGGAAAGTGCAAAAAAGATCTGGAAACAGAAAGAGCAGATCATGGACATGGGAATCAAAATGAGGAAGTCCCATGTGCAGCGTGTCGGCAAAGGAAAATGCGTTGCCAAATTGACGGAGCCGTTCAACAAGATCATTCATTCAGTGGATAGAATGGGAAACTGCTGCATCAATATGGCAGATGCCGTACAGGGGCAGATCAGCCTGCGGTATTTCCAGGAATACTCCGGGAATGACGGAAAAGAGAGCGAAGGATAAACTTTTAAATACAGTAACATAAAGGCGGTAAAAATTGAATTATAAAGAGATATTACAAAACAAAGAAGTAAAAGCATTCCTGAAAAAGGGAAATGAAAATCTGGGATTGCTCGGATATACGGACCATTCGGAGAAACATTGTGCGATCGTTGCAAAGCAGGCAGGAGTCATTCTGTCCAAATTCGGATATTCCAAGCATGAGATAGAACTCGCGGAGATCGCCGGAGCGCTTCATGATATCGGAAATGTCATCAATCGCAAGAACCACGGGGAATACGGCGCCATTCTGGCAAATTCCGTTCTGGAGAAGCTGGGAATGCCGCTCGAGGACAGAGTGATCATTGCTTCTGCGATCGGGAATCACGATGAATCCACGGGCGGAGCGGTTGATGCCGTATCCGCCGCACTGATCCTGGCGGACAAAACGGATGTCAGGAGGAACCGCGTGAGAAACAAGGATAAGTCCAGCTTTGACAAGCATGACCGCGTCAATTATGCCGTCACAAATGCGACAGTGAAAATCAATACAGAAAAGCATCTGATTACACTCAATCTGCAGATCGATGAGGAAATCTGCACGATGTATGAGTATTTTGAGATCTTCTTAGGCAGAATGATGATGTGCAGGGGAGCTGCGGAACTTTTGGGAGCCAGATTCCGGCTCACAGCGAATGGAAGCAAAATATTATAAAAATAAGATTCAGACCCGGAGAGAAACAAGATGTCGGAAGAAGATTTGGAAATAGATTTTACAGAAGAGAACGATGATTGTGCAGTCGAAAAACCAGAAAAGATCAAAAGTCCGGAATTTGAGCCGGTGATCACGGACTCCAAAAATGCGGATGCGGTTTTGAGAGAAAACGGCATTTCCTATGAAGGGGAGATCCAGTTGAAACAGATCGGATTCTGTAAGATCGAGGCGCAGCAGGATTGTCTGACCGGTTCTTTCTGCATTCCGAGACTTCTTGACATTCAGGGAAGCAGGTACCGCATCCAGTTTTTTATTACACGGGATAAGGTTGTTCTGGTGGACGACAATGAATTCTCAAGGCGAATTGTTGAGAGAATCAACAGAAGGAAGAGTAATAAATATAAGACAAAGGAAATTTTTCTGTTCAATTATATTGCGGAATTTATCAGCCGTGATCTTGAGTATCTGATTCAGTTTGAAAAAAAGCTGATGGAACTGGAAGAGAGCATTCATAACAATCACATGGAAAATTTCCAGTCGCAAATTATGACGATCCGCCGGGATCTGCTCATCCTGCGCGGTTATTATGATGAGATCATGGATGTGGGAAAAGCTCTGGAGGAAAATGAAAACAGATATTTTGCCAAAAAGCATCTGAAATATTTCGGAACGATTTCCGACAGGGCGGAGCGGCTGATGAACAAAACTTCCCATTTGCTCGAATATGCCGGGCAGGTCAATGATGCCTATCAGGCAAAGGTCGATGCAAAACAGAACAGCAATATGCAGTTTCTGACCGTGATATCAACGGTCTTTTTTCCACTTACCCTCATCACCGGATGGTATGGCATGAATTTCCGGAACATGCCGGAACTGGAATCCGGTTATCCGGGCGTCATTCTGTTAAGCATCATCGTGATCATTGCCTGTATCATTATTTTTAAGATCAAGAAAATTCTTTAAGAGCTGATCATTCACGCTAACAGATATTTAATTT
Source organism: uncultured bacterium (assembly GCA_946061355.1). Lineage (GTDB taxonomy): Bacteria > Bacillota > Clostridia > Lachnospirales > Lachnospiraceae > VSOB01. The sequence continues at coordinate 5,137 of CAMGRE010000148.1, forward strand.
GTCTCTCAGGATTTTTTCTGTTAATGCGCGCCAGTCACCTGTGTAGTGGAATGCCTTCATGTTTGCCATTGCGGCAAGACCGTGCACGATAGCCCACATCGCAATAATATTATCACGGTAGTGCTCCTGAGGAATATGGGCCTGTTCCATCAGCCGGATAGCAGTATTACGAAACAGCATGAAAGGAGTATAGTCTCCCGTGAAATCCGTATCGGTTAGAACTATATTTTTATCATTGTTTTCAAAGATATAGGAAAAATAGTAAGGGTTTTCGGCAAAGAAAGCTACATACTCTTTTCCAAGCTCCACCATAAGATTTTCGGGGGTGGAAAGACATAATTCAATTCCCTTCTGAATGGCATCGGCAAATTTGGCGTCAATATAATCTGTAATAGCCGACATTAAATCATCTATATTGGAAAAATGATTATAGCAGGCAGTGGGAGAGACTCCCACTCTTTTTGCTAATTTGCGAAGAGAAAATTGAGCCATGCCATCTTCGTGAATCATAGCCATACTTTCTTCCAGTAACGTCTCATGTAAATTGCCGTGATGATAAGCTTTCTTTTCCAAAATAATTCCTTTCTTTATTGCCTGGGAGAATAGGGCAGTCTCCTGCACATCTGTTTTTTTGAGATTCCGTTTTTCTTTGCAGATGGATTCCAGAAAGTAAGATTCCCTATGGTACAGAATATCC
>CAMGRE010000149.1 GCA_946061355.1 uncultured bacterium
GTGCAGGACCAACCGGCGGTGCTGGTGTAGCTTTACCAGCAGGGATCTGTAACTTGATGTATCCTTCTACTTTCTTTGCCATTTTGGCACCTCCTATATTGTGGTAGTGGCGGGATCAGACCGAATCCTCCTCTCGGGCTGCCCCTCCCACGCGGCTGTGACCGATGTCACAATCGCACGACGCGCTCACGCGCATTTATCCAAAGGGAAACTTCCCATTTGAATCAAAATCTTCCTATCAGACCATCTTGCGGATCTCCGCAAAACTGATCTCAACAGGCGTCTCTCTGCCGAACAGTTCCACATTGATCGTGGCTGTCTGCTTGCCAAAGTCCATTCTCTGGACAACGCCCACCGTATCCTTCCATACTCCGGCAACAACAGCAATCGTATCGCCTTCTTTAAAGTCTACGGAAATATTCTCAGTCTTAATGCCAAGCGGGCGCATCTCCATCTCTGTGAGCGGCACCGGCTTACTTCCCGGTCCCACAAAGCCTGTCACGCCTCTGGTATTCCTCACAACATACCAGGTATCGTCGTTCATCACCATATTGATCAGCACATATCCGGGAAACATCTTCTTCTGAACTGTCTTTCTGGCGCCATTCTTCACTTCCACCACATCCTGCAGCGGAACTCTCACTTCCAGAATCTCTTCCTCCAGGTGTCTGTTCTCGATTGTCTTCTCAATATTGGCTTTTACTTTATTCTCATATCCCGAATAAGTATGCACTACATACCAGTTTGCTTCTGCCATATGTTTACCTCACTCTACATTGTCAGGAAGTTAATACCATACTGGAATACCAGATCCAGTAAAGCAATCACAACTCCGAGAACCACGGAAACACAGATGACTGCAACTGACTGTTTGAAAAGCTGCGCTTTGTCAGGCCATGAAATCTTTTTAAATTCAGACTGAACTCCCTTGAAGAAGCTGGACTTCGCCGTCTTCTCCGTTTTGTTTGAATCTCCCATCTGCTTTCTTTCCTTTCACAAATGCCAATTATTTCGTCTCTTTGTGTAATGTGTGAGTCTTGCAGAATCTGCAATATTTCTTAGTCTCCATCCTGTCCGGATGTGTCTTCTTATCCTTTGTCATGTTGTAGTTACGCTGCTTGCACTCTGTACATGCCAATGTAATCCTTGTACGCATATTATTTCCACCTCCACGCGCTTACTTTTCTCTTTATTCACTCATTAAGTCTTCTGCAATATGCAAATTTTAAGCATAAAAAAAAGACCTAAATCCCATCTCGCTTAACTACTATATCACACGGGGTATCCTTCGTCAATCATTTTTTCACAAACATCCCCATTTTTACGCGTCTTTTGGCTGTTTTTCTATTGCAAATTCCCTTTTTGAGTGCTATGATTGATATATAAAAGTAGGTTTTTATGCCCATATGCACATTTCTGCGATATTCTTTCCTTATATATAGTGTTATCGCAGAACACGGGAAAAAGGATTTTTCTTTCGTGCATATCATTTCAAGGAAGAAAGGAGGGGCAGTCTTATGGCAAATATGATGGCATTGAACAGTGTCTACAATCATTATCTGACCACGTATTCGCGCGGCACCGTGTCCAAGTACGATGCGCATAAGAAGAGCGAACTGCGCGGTATCTATAATTCCATTGTCAAGATGAATAAGGAAGCTCCTCTGTATCTGTTGAATGTTGACAGATCTTCCCAGGCGTTTGCTGTGGATCTCAAAGAAGGCGCAAGAGAACTGCATCACACGATCGCCTCTCTGGGCGGGCTTGAGGATGACGAGCTCCTCAATAAAAAGGTGGCATCATCCAGCAACGAGAACATCGTCAGTGCACAGTATATCGGTTCTGCGGAAGACAACGCCGCAGTTCCTTCCTATGAGATAGAGGTCAAAGCGCTTGCTTCGCCCCAGGTCAACCACGGAGCTTTCCTGCCGGCGGATGAGATGAAGCTGCCCGCAGATACATACTCCTTTGACATCAATATCAATAACATGAGTTATGAATTTCAATATAATATTACGGAAAATGATACGAACCGCAGCGTTCAGGAGAAGCTTTCGCGTCTGATCAACCGTGCTGGCATCGGTATGGAAGCTTCTGTCGTGGAATCCGAGGACGGCACACAGACAGCTTTGCGTCTCTCCTCAACTGCAACCGGCACCGTCGGCGGGCGAGATCACATTTTCTCCGTTTCGGATCACCGTTCCAGCAAAGCTTCCGGTTCTGTCGATTATCTCGGCATCGGCAAGATCACGAGGCCCCCTGCCAACGCTGAATTTGTCATCAACGGCATGGAAAGGAGTGCTTACTCCAATCACTTCACGCTGGAGAAAACATATGAGCTCAATCTGAACGGTATCAGTCCCACAGAGGGTGAAACCGCAACGATCAGCCTGAAAAACGACATTGAATCTCTCGGCGAGAATATCAACCAGCTTGTGAACGGCTATAATTCTTTTATCAAGACTGCCGGGAACAATGGAACCGACCAGACAAAGGGATCCAGTCTGATCGATGAGATGCGCCGCCTCTCCTATGCATACAGGGACGGTCTCAGCCGGATCGGAATGGAATTACAGGATGACGGCACGATCACAGTAGATAAATCTGTCTGCAACGAAGCCTTTGAAAACGGAGATATTCGCGAGCCGATGTCTTATGTGAAGGATTTTGCCAATTCCCTGATGCGCAAGACCAGCCAGATTTCCATCAATCCTATGCAATACGTCAACAAGACGATCGTGGCATACAAGAATCCCGGCCGGAACTTCGCAACACCGTACATCACCAGCGCTTACAGCGGGATGATGTTCAACAGTTATTGCTGAGTAATTAGAGTAACAGAGACCGTTGCTTGATGCAGCGGTCTTTTTTTGTCTGCAAAAAGAGCCATTGCGTCATCGCACAATGGCTCTGTGTTATCCTGTTTTTACAGCGGAATATTTCCGTGTTTTTTCTTCGGATTGGTAACTTTCTTGCCCTCAAGGCCGCGCAGACCTTTGAGAATGCAGAGTCTGGTCTCCTCCGGCTTGATCACTTCATTTACGTATCCTCTCGCCGCTGCCACATAAGGATTCAGGAATCTGTCCTCGTACTCCTTCTTGCACTGCTCGCGCATTGCTTCCGGATCCTCGGCGTTCTTGATCTTTTTCTTGAATGCGATATTGACAGCGCCGTCCGCTCCCATAACCGCGATCTCAGCGATCGGCCATGCATATACCAGATCGGCTCCCATCTCCTTGGAGTTCATAGCGATATAAGCGCCGCCGTATGCCTTTCTCATGATCACCGTGATCTTCGGAACCGTCGCTTCGGAATAAGCGTACAGCACTTTGGCTCCATGCCTGATGATTCCGTTATGCTCCTGCGCCGTGCCCGGAAGGAATGCCGGCACGTCCACAAGCGTTACCAGCGGAATATTAAAGCAGTCGCAGAACCGGATAAATCTTGCCATCTTGTCAGAAGCATGATAATCCAGTGAACCGCCCATGCAGTTCGCCTGGTTTGCCACGAATCCCACACTGCGACCTTCCATACGGCCCCATCCCACGACGACATTTTGTGCAAATTCCTTCTGTACCTCAAAGAAACTGCCGTTGTCTACGATGCAGTCGATCACTTCCTTCACATCATAAGGATGTCTGGAATTGTCCGGAACGATATCCTTGAGTTTTGCACACTGGTCATCCGATTTCTCCAGGAAAGTCTTGCCCAGATTACCGACACGGTTCAGCATTTTATTCACTGCGAACAGCAGGGACTGCTTCTCCTTGATTGACTTGATCACCGGAGGCTTCTCCTCATTGTTGCTGGGCAGATAGGATAACAGCTTCCGTACGCCCATCAGACATTCGCCCTCGGTATCATAAGTAAAGTGGGAAACACCGCTCTTCTTGGCATGCACATCCGCACCGCCAAGTTCCTCCACGGAAACTTCCTCATTGATTACCGTCTTCACCACATTCGGTCCTGTGATAAACATCTTGGAGATGTCGCGAACCATGAAAATATAGTCGCAGATCGCGGGCGCATAGCAGGCACCGCCGGAACAGGGTCCTAAGATCACCGCGATCTGAGGAATCACGCCCGATGCCTTGGTATGGCGCAGGAACATTCCACTGTAGCCGCTCAGAGAGGAGATTCCCTCCTGAATCCTGGCTCCGCCACTGTCATTGATACAGATCAGAGGCGCCTTCATCTCCATCGCCATGTCCATGATCCGGCAGATCTTGAAGGAATGATACTCGCCGAGCGTACCGCCGATCACGGTAAAATCCTCACTCGACACAAACACAAGTCGTCCGTCGATCTCTCCGTAGCCCGTAACCACACCATCGCCCGGTACACGCTTCTTATCCAGATCAAAGTCATCGATCCTGGACTCGATGAAATTGTCTACCTCCACAAAAGTTCCCTTATCCAACAGCACTTCGATTCTCTCACGGGCAGTCATCTTCCCGCTGCTGTGCTGCTTGTCGATCATCGCCTGACCGCCGCCCTGCAACGCTTTCTCTCTTCTTTTGTCTAACTCTTTTAATGCCTCATCCCAGCTCATGATCATTTCCTTTCTCATTTCAACATCGGAATGTTCTGCCGTCCCTGCACATACCGTCAGATGTTGGCAGAATATGTTTGCATTTCAAATACTTTGATATTCAAATAATCTTTTACTATTATAGCATGATATGCAAAATGTGCAAGAGGAAGTTTGTGTTGTTGCAAAAAAGATACAATCCTATTTTTGTTCGGGCGAGGTTTTAAGAGGTCTAGAAGGAACGTGACTCAGATGTCGTCAAAAAAATCCACTTAAAAGGAAATGAAAAACCGTTTTTTCTTATTTCACTTATTGAACATAAGTCACGGGTGGATTATAATGTAATCATGCAGCTGCTGCGTTATATGGTCTTCATCTGGATCGACTATGAGCGTGAGATGAAGAAGCAGACAGGGAATAAAGACATTGCCAGAACAGCTATACCAAAAGTGAACTGATTGAGAAGCAGGATGAACTGTCTCTTGTAATGCTGATCAATAAGCTGCAGGATGCGAGCGAATTTAAAGATCTGTATCTGCCGGAGGATTATCTGAAGGATCTTTCCGAGAACACGCCGGATGAAGTATTGGAGATCATCTCTAAGGTCATTACAGTGATGTTGCGGAAACTGAATCTTGAAGAAAACGAAATCCTGGATTTCACAGATCAGGTGAGGGAAAGAAAGATGGGCGAATTATTTGAGAATTTCAGGGGTTATGATGTGCCTGCTGTCAGAAGGGAATCGGAGGCAAAAGGAGATGCAACTCGGTTGATTAAACAGGTCTGCATAAAACTCGAAAAAGGCAAAACCATCGAGCAGATTGCAGAGGATCTTGAGGAAAATACGAACACAATCACCCAGATTTGCACCGCAATAGAAAAAGCCGGCACTCACGATGCCGCAACAATATATCAGCTTATGAATCCAAAGCAAGAAGATAATGTAAGAGAATAAGGCAGGTTTGGAAATGAATCACCTCTTGTCATACTGTTACGCCAAAAGAGAGAATGCGGCACACTGCTGCATCCTCTCCTATATTCTACTTATATTCTTCGGCTACTCATCAGGCCACGGTGTAGTCACCCTTCCTGCTCGGCCGCCTGAAGCGCTGCCTCGACTACTTTATCCATATCATAATATTTGTATTGTCCCAGACGCCCGCCGAAAATGACGTTCT
>CAMGRE010000150.1 GCA_946061355.1 uncultured bacterium
GGGATAAGTATGAGGACCCGGACAAACATAAATACAACAAGGCGATCGAAAAATCGATCGGATAAAGGATAAGACAACCAAAAATCAACCGGTAAAATGGACAAGGCAGCCGAAAATCAATCGGTAAAAAGGATAAGGCAATGAAGATATTACGAAAAATGATGAAGATCATGAATAATAAGCAGAAGGGAAAGATGGGAATTCTGCTTGTGATGATGGTGATCGGTGCCGTGCTGGAGACGGCCAGTATCTCCCTGATCATCCCGGTGATGACACTCGTCATCAATCCGGACGCTGTGCAGAACAATGCGGTGATGTCCGCGATATACAACGGGCTCCACATGCAGAGTACGAGACAGTTTACCGTTGTTGTCATGATGTCGATGATCTTTGCCTTTGTGCTGAAGAATCTGTTTCTGTTTGCACTGCAGAAGATGATGTACCGTTTTGTCTACAGCAACCAGTTCGAGACACAGCAGAAGCTGCTGCGCAGTTTCGTGAAGAAAAGCTATGAATTTTATTTAAATATCGAGACCTCCACGATCCAGAGGATTATTGCGGCAGACGTGGTCAATGCGTACTTACTGATCCTGAGTGTGCTGCAGATCACGTCCGAGTGTATCATTTTCCTAATGCTTGCGATCGCACTGCTCATTGTTGACTTCAAGATGACGATGGTGATCGCCGGCGTGCTGGTGGCGACGCTGTTTGTCATCAAGAATGTGATCAAGCCGATCATGAACCGGACCGGCAAGGAGAATCAGGATTATGCGGGAATGATCTATCAGTGGCTTTCCCAGACTGTTATGGGGATCAAGGAGATCAAGATCATCGGACGGGAAAACTATTTTATCGATGAATACTGTGAGCGCGGCTCCCACTATGTGGCTGCCATGGAGCGTCTGAGTCTGTTCAGCAATGCGCCGAAGCTTCTGATCGAGACGGTCTGCATTGCCGGTATGATCTGCTATATGCTCGTCATTGTGCTGTCGGGGCAGGAATTGACCGCCATGATGCCGGCGCTGTCAGCGTTCGCCATGGCTGCGGTGCGTCTGATGCCCTCCGCCAACCGCATCAACAATCAACTGACACAGGTGGCATATTATGAGCCGTTCTTTATGAATGTCAGTGACAATCTGCTGGAGGAGATCGATGACGACAGGATTGATATGTCCTATGCCAGGGACAATGGCGAGAAGCTGCCTGTCAAGGACAAGATCGTTCTCGACAACATCACGTATGCGTATCCCAATACGGAGAAACTGATCTTTGACCACGCACATATGGAGATTCCGGTGGGAAGCTCCGTCGGCATCGTCGGAGGATCCGGTTCCGGCAAGACGACGATCGTTGATATTCTGCTCGGACTGCTGAATATCAGAGAGGGGCAGATTACGGCGGATGGTACGGATATTCAGACGAATTACAGGGCGTGGCTCAAGAATGTCGGCTATATTCCGCAGATGATCTTCCTGCTGGATGACGATATCCGTAAGAACGTGGCGTTTGGTATTCCGGAAGAGGAGATCGATGAGGACAGGTTGTGGTATGCGCTGAAGGAGGCGCAGCTTGATGAATTTGTAAAGACACTGCCTGAGGGAATCCACACAGGCATCGGTGAGCGCGGTATCAGGATCTCCGGCGGACAGAGACAGCGTATCGGTATCGCGAGGGCGCTGTATAATGACCCGGAGGTGCTGATCTTAGACGAGGCAACCTCTGCGCTGGATAACGATACCGAGGCGGCGATCATGGAGTCGATCAACCGTTTCCAGGGCCGCAAGACGCTGGTGATCATTGCCCACAGACTGCAGACCATAGAGAAATGCGATATGGTTTATCGTGTGGAAAACGGCAAGATCCTCAGGGAACGTTGATCTTTGGGAGAAATGCATGGAGAGAGTGGGATGAAGCTCAGCATTATCGTGCCTTTTTATCAGATGGCACAGGACGGAAAACTGAAGTACTGTATGGAGTCCCTGTTAAACCAGACGATCGGGAACGGAGAGTCTGCGGGCGAGAGGGCAGCAGGCGAGATTTATGATTATGAGATTCTGGCTGTGGACGATTGCTCAAAGGATGACACGTATGTCATGTTGAAACAGTACGAGGCTGGACATCCCGGACGGGTGCGCGCGCTGCAGACACCTGTCAATAAGAAGCAGGGTGGAGCCAGAAATCTGGGGCTTGCAAATGCGACAGGGGAATGGATTGGCTTCATGGACGGCGATGACTGGGCGGCTCCCGATATGTTTGAGAAACTGATCGTGAAGGGAGAGGCTACCGGCGCTGACGTGGTGGGCTGTGATCTCCATCACGTTCATGAGCACACGATGGAGATCGGGACGATCGCCAACGCCAACACGATGGATCAGACCGGTGTGCTGAATCCGGAGAAATACAGGAAGCTCATGCTCAATCCCTGCAGCATGGTGATCAAGATCTATAGAAAAAGTGTGATTCAGGAGCATAAGCTTACTTTCCCGGAAGGGATCTTTTATGAGGATAACTGCGCGGGACCGGTCTGGATGCTTTCCTGTAAGCATTTTGAGAAGGTAGAGGAGCCCCTGTATTATTATTATCAGGATCAAAGTTCCACCACACATTTCATCAGTGAACAGAAATGTCTGGACAGGATGCGGGCGGGGGAACTGCTGGTAGAGCAGTGCAGGCAGAGAGGCTTTTATGAGTCGTATCATACCGAATTGGAATTTGCGTTTGCAAAACTGTATTATATGAACACACTGTTCACGTATATGATCGGCGTGAGGAGACAGAGGATCTCCTTCCTGGAAGAACTGAAGCGGGGGATCCTGCGGGAATTTCCGGAGTTCCGGGAGAATCCTTACTATCAGAAGGAATTTGATGCGGAACAGAAGAAACTGGCATCGCTTCATATGAAGTCGAGCCTGCTGTTCTATGTGTATTATAAGGCGCTGACCGCGTATCGGCGGCTGTTTCGGAGGTAATATGTAAAATGACAAAACTGTCAGAAAAATTAGACAGCATATTTCGTATATTGATCTTAATCTTATTCGGGGTATTTGTGTCGTATCTGGCGCTTCTCAGCCTGTTCAGCACACAGTATGCGTTTGTCGGGGAGGCGGCCAGCGTATCCGATTCTCCGGTCAAGGCGCTGCTTCTGTATGTTCTGCTGGTCGGAGCGGTCTGCCTGTGGAAAAAATTCAGGCTGTCCCGCTATCTGGAGCCGTATCAGAAACTGATCAAAGCGACGGGCGTGATTGCGCTGCTTGTCTTCCTTGTCTGGTTCATTTTGTCAACCCAGCTGGAACCGCATGGTGACCAGCTTGCCATCTGCAGTGCTGCCGATCAGATTCAGAACTATGATTTTTCACAGTTTGTTCAGGGGAATTATTTTGACTACTGGCCGTTCCAGTCGAGGATCGTGGTGTTTCTGTGGTTCTTTTTCCGGATCTTCGGACCGTCCAATTACGATGCGTTTCATTTCCTGAACGCTGTGTCCATCGTGATCTCGCTTCATCTGGTCTCGAGGATTTTCAGCCTGACCATGTGCAATGAGGAACAGAGTAAGGCAAAAGAGAATCTTATCTTTCTTGCATGTATGATGTTTCTCCCGTTTCTGATGTATGTGACGTTTATTTACGGGAATCTGCCGGGACTTGCATTCATTCTGGGCGCTGTCTACTGGGAAGTGCGCTTCATGGAGGAGCATAAGGGATATCAGCTTGCACTTATGGCTCTTCTGTGTGCAGTCGGCGTATGGCTCAAGAATACGTATCTGATCTTTGTGGTGGCGATTATTATATTCCTGCTGGTGGATCTCTGGCAGAGAAGGAAAGCTTCCGCCATCGTCGGGGCAGTCTGTGTGGCTGCCGCGATCTCGCTGATCAATATGGGATCGGATTTGATCCTGGAGCACAGGATGGGATTTGAGCTGTCGGAGGGGTCTCCCATGATCGCATGGGTCACCATGGCGTTTGGCGAGGATGAGAACGGCAATCCGGTGAAATTTGACAGTTATAATATTGATGTATATACGGAAAATGACAGGGATACCGCAAAGGCGCAGGAGGCGGCTTTCGCGGAGCTTGGCCGCAGACTGGAGAATCTGACGGACACACCGGGGCATTTTATCCGGTTTATGGGAAGGAAGCTTGCGATCGAATGGAACGAGCCTACCTTTGAAAGTGTTGTGGCAAACAACAGGCAGTACCCGCAGGTCGAGCAGCCGGAGAGTATGGAGCGTCTGCTACAGCAGGATAACAGAAGTATCCTTGTGAAATATGCCAATCTGTTTCATGCCATGGTTCTGCTCGGATGTGTGACCTGGGTGTTTTTGAAGGGGAAGAAGGCATCACCGCAGGAACTCTTCTTTGCACTGATCTTTGTCGGAGGATTTCTGTTCCAGCTGTTCTGGGAGACGGCGGCGCAGTATACGCTTCCTTTTTTCCTGCTCCTGATCCCCTATGCAGTGACGGGATACCTCGCGGCAGGAGAACGAGTGCTTGCAGGTGTGGAAGGACATCGTGTGGACCGGGCAATGCTTGCGGGATATGGAGTGGCGGCAGTTGTGATCCTCCTGACAGGGGTGTCGGGAAATCAGGTGATTCATGATCTGTTCAAGGTGGATCATGACACGGCAGCGTACACGGAGCACTTGAATGAGATTATCAGTCAGGAACTTGCGGATGCCGGAGCGGTGAAGGACGGCCATTATATCGTGACACCTGTCACAATGCCGGATCACGGAATTGCCGTGTTGGGAGAACTCAGTAAGGATGATGAGGTCAATCAGGCGACACCCGTGAGGCTCGTTCCTTTGGACGAGAATCATAGCGGAATTCTTGAGATCTATCATGAATACAATTATGACCTTCTGAGACTGCAGTCCACGCAGCTGCTGCTGTCCTTAAGCGGGGAACCGGATGATCCGGAGACGATCGTCGGGCAGGATTTTGACAATGCCTGCTTCCGAATTATAGAAGTGGAAGAAAAAGGGTATGCTATCACTTACGGAAATGATTATGCATTGGCGTGTGACGGAGAGATGCTCACGATCAGGCCATATGATGGAAACGACAACCAGATCTGGACGCTTAAGCGCAGATAAACCGGAATTGCTAACGGCGGAAGATTGTGGTAGAATGTCGTCAGGTGCTTGCGGGGAAAATCCGCAGGTATCGGGATATTTATAATGCGAGGAGAATAATCGATGTTAAACGATAAAACAATTTTGATCACCGGAGGCACAGGTTCCTTCGGAAAATGCTTCACCAAATATGTGCTGACACATTACCACCCCAAAAAGATCATTATCTATTCCAGGGATGAGTTCAAGCAGTTTATCATGCAGAACGAATTCAAGGAGTTAAATAAGGAAAATCAGCTCCGCTTCTTTATCGGAGACGTGCGTGACAAGGCGAGAATGCAGAGAGCGTTTGAGGGCGTGGATTATGTGATCCATGCGGCTGCTCTGAAGCAGGTGCCGGCATGTGAGTACAATCCGGATGAAGCGATCAAGACCAACATTCATGGTGCGCAGAATGTGATCGACGCGGCGCTCGATGCCGGGACGGTGAAGAAAGTAGTGGCGCTCTCCACAGACAAGGCGGTAAATCCCGTGAACCTTTACGGCGGCACGAAGCTCGTGTCGGACAAGCTGTTTAT
>CAMGRE010000151.1 GCA_946061355.1 uncultured bacterium
TTCCCGGAACCTTCGCGGGGATTTCCTAATTGTTTTCGGGCGGACCGCCTATTATGCCGCTTCTGCGGTAACTCGCTTCGCTCAGACAGTCCTCGAAGCGGCAGCATATCCGCCCGTTAAAACAATAAGGAAATCCGCCGCTTGATCCCGATGTCAGCCAAAGAATTGAAATACCGGCTGCTGTGAGTTCCGCAGACGCCCTGCTATCGAACATCGTCTTTTCAAAAATAATGCTGATACTTGACACTTTGAGAGCATTCCGATGCTTTGATTTGATAGAAATTTGCAGTAAAAAAGGAGCCGCCGGCGCGGCCCCTTTTTCGTGCTATACTGCAAAATCTATTCTACTTCCGGCGATCTGGTCAGCTGCCTTGATGCTGTCCCAGTCCACCTCTCTGATCTGCTTTAAGAGTTCCTCGACAGAATCCGCTTTCACCGTCGTGCGTTTCACGCTCTCCGGTTCCTCTTCCTTGCGCTTTCCGGTCTTCTCAGACTCTGCTTTTTCTGTCTTTTTCTCCCGGTCACGCTTCTCCTGCGCCTTCTTCTCCTCTTCTTTGCGCTCTGCCTTTCTGTCCTCTTTTGTCTTCTCGATGCGCTGTCTCTGCGCCTCGCTCACTTTCTCCAACTCCGCAAAATACGATACCTTACCGTCCCTGCCGATCGATACCCCGAGTGTCTTGACATCCTCGCCATCCTCGCCAAGCTGCTCCTTCATGCTCTGAAGCTGCTCCACGGAACTGTCGATCTGTGCGATCAGCGTCTCCTTGCCGTCCGCAGCTGCTGCCAGTCTCTCCAGCTCATCCGTATGGATCAGCACGCTGTACTCCTTCGTCCCTCTGGACAGATACGACTGTGCTTCCTCCTCCGTGCTGTAGTCCGCTGTCATGATATCCATGTTACTGTACTTCTCCCGGAGTTCCTTCAGGAGATCCTGAGCCGCCTGACTAAGCTTCGGTTTTGTCTCAACCTTTGCGGACTGCTCTGCTTTTACAGCACCCTCAGTCTGAGAACCCTTCTGGGCCGCGGTCTTCTGCACATCTCCGTTTCTGACAGAGTTGTCATAAAAGTCGTTCCGGTATGCCTGATACCCGTTGATCATATTCATATTACTGCCCTCCTTAGCACATCTGCGTTGTAAATCCGTTTACATCCTATATGTGATATATCGGAGAGCAGTTACTAAAAGTTTAGAAATATTCCTATTTTCCCATCCGTTTTCTCCATGATTCCGCAGTTTTCATGATCTCTCCGTCTTATGCTTTTCCAGCTTTTTGCAGACCTGTTTAATCAAGCGAGTAATTTCCCCCTCAGCTTTTCCCTCTGCTCTTGCTTCTCTTCTGACCGCAGGCACATCATAACCCCTGAAATTCTCAAACAATTCGCCCATCTTTCTTTCCCTCACCTGATCCGTAAAGTCGAGGATAAATGTTCAGTACCTTCACATTTATGCAAAAATCTATGAAAATTGCTTCGCAATGAGATTTTTGCACTCTTGAATCACTTTCTTACGGTCTCGACAGCAAGTGTCTCGACCTGTTTCAGCATTACTGTAATGACCTTGGAGATGATCTCCAACACTTCATCAGGTGTGTTCGCGGAAAGATCTCTCAGATAATCCTCCGGCAGATCCAGATCTTTGAATTCACTCGCATCCTGCAGCTTGTTGATCAGCATCACAAGGGACAGCTCGTCCTGTTTCCCGATCAGTTCGCTTTTTGTATAGCTGTTTAACTGGATCAGTTTGTAAGTGAACTGCGGGATAAACGGCTCGAAGACATCATTCAGCATGATCCGCTCCGCGAAATCCATATCAGCTGTCCATCTGCCGGAGTCCTCATAGTATACAACAGGCAGAATTGGCGGGTATTTAAAGCTTTTTGACCTCGCAATGTCCTTATTGCCTGCCTGCTTCTTCATTTCACGCTCATAATCAATCCAGATGAATACCATGTAACGCAACAGCTGCATGGATACATTATAATCCACTCGTGATTTGTGTTCAATAAGTGAAATAAGAAAAAACGGTTTTTCGCCTCCTCTCAGGCGGATTCTTTTGACGACATCCGAATCACGTTCCTCCTCAAACATGGGGACGTATCTGTCTGTCACATCCTCAATGTCCTCCGCCTGCACATCTTTTAAAATATCCAGACCGGAATAGTTGCGCAGGAGCTGTGATACCAGCTCCTCATTTCCGAAGATCAGCTTGGCGCCGCTGTCTCCTTTTTTCGTATTGTTCATGCGGTTCCTCCCTTTTCCGCACGGAAAACCGGAAATCCTGTGGCATCCGCCAAATGGATATGCAAGAATATCCGCTTAGGAATTGTTAAGCAATATTCAAAGTTATTTCTTAACCGTTCTTTAGTCCATTGCCCGCGGAAGTAAGAGGAACTGTCACTGCTTTTGATCTCAATATTACATACAGCGCGCCCGCCGTTCTCCGTTTCCGTGCTTATTTGATTGTTGTTGGGTATTAAGCACAGAATTCGTTGAATAACGGGAGACTTCCCTGTAAGACGGCTGTATGCCAGCCGGAGAATCAAAGAACTTATGCTTTTGGATGATCATGATGCTACAGTCAAAAGCCCTTTCTACACTTTGAAAGGGCTATTAACCTCATCGTCATTATCATAGCATAATGTATGTTTTATTGCAAACACTTTATCGTCAAAATGTCGAAAGACGCTCCATCACCTGCTCCATTGTAGGCATCGCAGGGATTCCGCCTCTCTTTTCCACGCAGAGACTTGCAACGGCATTGCCGAACCTGGCAAATGACTTTGCCTCCTCAAGTGTTACCTCCTCCGGTCTCTTGCCGCTCTTTGCAAGCTGATACAGGAAGCCTCCCCAGAAGGAATCACCTGCACCCGTGGTATCCACCACTTTGCTCTCAAAGCCCGGCACGACAGCTCCGCCCTCTTTGGTGCAGACATAAGCGCCTTCTTTCCCCAGCGTCACCGCCACCAGCGAAATCCCTTTGTCAAGAAGCGCTTTTGCAGCCCCTTCCGGATCCTCGATGTCCGTGAGCAGCTTTGTCTCCTCGTCCGAGAGTTTCATCACATCCACATAGTCGAGCGGGCTTCTCATCCCTGCGACTGCCGACTCCACGGAATCCCACAGAAGCGCTCTGTAATTCGGATCATAGGAGATGATCTTTCCGGCCTCTTTCGCCTGCTGCAGCGCATAGAAAGTTGCACTCCTGCAAGGCTCGTCTGTCAGAGACAGTGACCCGATATGGAAAATCTTCGTCTCGTTGATAATATCAATATTAACCTCCTGTTCCATCAGACAGGTGTCTGCTCCCGGCTTTCTCGCAAAGGAAAACTCCCGCTCTCCCTGATCATTGAGGCTGACAAAGGCCAGTGTCGTAAAGACCTTATCCGAAACAATCATGCCCTTCGTATCAATACCTGCTTTTTCCATTGTCTCTTTCAGGAACAGACCGTGCATATCATTGCCGACCTTCCCGATAAAAGCTGCTTTCTCACCGAACTTTGCAAACACAGCCAACGCATTCGCAGGCGCTCCGCCCGGATTCTGTTCAAAGATCCGCATTCCCGCCTCCGAAGTTCCGCTCGGCGTAAAGTCAATCAGTGATTCTCCCAATGCTGTAATCTCGTACATAATATTATTTCCCACTTTCTTAAAGTCTTCTTATTCGGCTGCCGGATACTCGTTGCAAAGCAGCCGGTAAGGCTCCTCATCCTCCTCGATGGTAGGGAAACGTCCCATTTTCTCATAAAACCGGTTGTCGGTATTGTCATCATTACACTGGCTCACTTCACCGATCAGTACAGGGCCGCTCCCCTTCTCCACCTCAAAATCATGATACATATACGGATAAATGCTGATGCTTTCACCCGGCGTGAGTTTTACCTGTGTTCCCGCAGGCACAACAACCTCGCGACCATCCAGATGGACATGCACGTCATTCACCTTGTCCAGATCTTCATCTTTGGTGGAATTGTAAACACGGATCAATAGATTTCCACCACCTCTGTTGATGATATCTTCCATTTTACTCCAGTGGAAATGCATGGGAGAGTACTGTCCCTCTTTTATGTACAGAAGCTTTTCCGCATATGTTTTGGAGTATTTATCCTTCATCTTCAGGTTTCCGTTACGAATTGTGATCAATGAAAATCCCACTTCATCGAATTTGCCCAGACCGTAATCGGTGATGTCCCACCCAAGCATGTTGTCGCGGACCTCGTCATAATCATGGCCTTTGCTCTTCCACTCTTCTGGTGTGAAGTGGCAGAAAGGCGGGAGCGATACTCGATAATCCTGAATCATCTGCTCCATCTCCTTCAGTGCCGCATTTACTTCACTTCTTTTCATTTGCCGTATTCTCCTTCTCTGATATTTTCCCCTGTTTATTTACCTTTATTCTCCTCCACAAACTTTCCGACCAGCTTATCCACTTTCAGGATATGCTCTGTGAGCCATCCCAGCAGGAAATCGATCAATCCGACCAGATATTCATCCTGATGCTCATCAATCTCTTCCAATTCCTCCAGATTAATGTTCACCAGCTTGTCCACAAACGCCGCATGCGCACGTTTCTGTCCGTCAAGACCGGGATAAGCGATGGAAGTCATGTACTCTTCCTCATCATTGAAATGGAACTCGGTATAATCTTTCAGTTCCTCAAGAAGCCGGATGATCTCATCATATTTATCATAAAGTGTCTGGCTGTCAATGACATCCGCGACCTCCCGGATGATCTCAAAAAGCCGCGCGTGCTCGCTGTCAATCAGTTCGATCCCTGTGTGGAACTTCTTTGTGAATGCAAAAGGATCCGCGCTCTCCTGCTCTTCACGTGCCGGCAGCTTCCCGATCATCATATCGCTGCTTAAGATGTGACGATAAAGCCACTTCACCAGATACGTCAGCAGTGATTCCATCTCCTCTTTTGAGAAATCGTCATCTGCTTTCATACTGTTGATTTTTGCGGTAAATTCCGCATGTTCCTTCCGCTGCATGGGAAGCTCCGGGTCATGGATCTCTTCCATATATGCTTCCTCATGAGCAAAGTGAGTCGCTGCATATTCTCTCAGTTTCGGGATCAGATTCCGTGCGATCATCGGGATATTCGCCGGATCCCCCAAGAGGGCAAACGCTTCGTTCAGCATTCCGAAAAGGGCTCTGTGCTCCTCATCTATCTGTGTGATACCTATCAGACAGTCATCTGTAAATTGATACATATTGGCTCTCCTTCTTTTGTATTATGCGAAATCCGCACTGTCAAAGATTGCTTTTGTCTCCAGATATTTCCCGTACTTTTCCTTCCATTCCTTGTGGTAGACGCTTTCATCATATACAGGAAGCGCACTCTCCTCCATCGTTATGACGATCATTAGGTCATATCTGTTCGGGCGGTCAATGATGTTGGGTATCATCTCTACCTTGTGAATTCCGGGAATCGAGGTTGTCTTTTGGAAAAGCTCCTCCACTTCCGTAAGAAGCGCCGCCTTATCTGTCACACTCGAATTCCACTTTACGATAATATGGTGCCTCATCTCAAACCTCCTTCTCTATCAATTATGTATATTCAGCTTAATCTATTTTCAGACAAAGAACAAGGACATACCGGCTTTTCATTCCGCCAGTGTCCGGAGTGTATCCCCGGCAATCCGGTAAA
>CAMGRE010000152.1 GCA_946061355.1 uncultured bacterium
AATATCCAAGCTCCGGATTCGGTATGTACAATCCGGCAAACTGACAGATGATACCGAGAATCCATGTGATCAGAATTCCCCAAAGAATGTTTCCCTTGACCCCCTTGATGACAAGAACTGATGTAATGATCACGCCGATGATCGCAAGGATCACGGTAATTCCTACATCACTCACACTGGCGCCCTCAACGGCATCCAGAGAAAACAGCTGTACCAGGGTCGCTCCGCCCACTACGATCTTTGCATTCTGCAGACCGATAAATGCGATAAAAAATCCGATACCAACGGATACCGCTCTCTTCAGGTTCGTGGGAATAGAATTGAAGATTGCCTCACGGATGTTGAACAGAGACAGTAAAATGAAGATAACTCCTTCGATAAATACCGCAGCAAGAGCCGCTTCCCAGGGATATCCCATGCCAAGCACTACGGTATATGCAAAGAATGCATTCAGTCCCATACCGGGAGCAAGTGCAAAAGGATAGTTTGCGAACAACGCCATACATATCGTTCCGATAAAGGATGCCAGTACCGTAGCCGTAAACAGAGCCCCCTGATCCATTCCTGTCGCGCTCAGTATACTGGGATTCACCGCGAGGATATACGCCATTGTCATGAATGTGGTGATACCTGCAAGAATCTCTGTTTTGACTGTTGTGTTGTTCTCACGCAGCTTAAACAATTTTTCCAACATTTCTTTCTCCTCCTCTTAAGTTGTGTTGTTATATAAATTTAATTACTGCCCTACTTTGCCAACTCCTCTGCCAGTGCATTAAGCTGAGCCTCGCTCGCTTCATTCAGCGCCGACTTGATGGTGACGGTTGTCTCCGTAAACTGAAGTTCTTTGCTGTTTTGCAGCATATCGCGCATCACCTTTGCTGCCGTGGATGCCCAGGTGCCGTTTTCGATCAGACCGACCGTACGTTTCTGATATCCCCGCTCTGTCAGGTGATGGATAAACTCTTTCATAAAAGGGAAGGCATCCCCGTTGTAGGTCGTTGTGGCAAGCACCAGTTTTCCGTAACGGAATGCATCTTCCACCGCTTCTGCCATGTCTGTCCGGGCAAGATCCTGCAGTACGACCTTTTCCACGCCTTTTTCCCGCAATAACTCTGCCAGCTTCTCCACTGCCTTCTTTGTATTGCCATAGACCGATGTATAGGCGATCACGACACCTTCCGTCTCTACGCGATAGGAAGACCATATGTCATATAAATTGATATAATACTCCAGATTCTCCGTCAGCACAGGTCCATGGAGCGGACAGATCGTCTGAATGTCAAGTCCGGCCGCCTTCTTTAAGACAGTCTGTACCTGCATTCCGTATTTCCCTACGATTCCGATGTAATAACGGCGTGCCTCACATGCCCAGTCTTCTTCGACATCCAGCGCACCGAATTTGCCGAAAGCATCGGCGGAAAACAGAATCTTCTCGGAAGTTTCATAGGAGAACATCACCTCCGGCCAGTGAACCATCGGAGCAAAGAGGAAGTTCAGCGTATGTGTTCCTAGCTCCAGTGTGCCGCCGTTTGCTGCCGGTTCTTTCTTTTCTCCCAGATCAATTCCGAAGAACTGATTCATAAACTCAAACGCCTTTGGCGTGGCAACTACTTTTGTATCAGGATATTTCTCAAGAAATGCCGGGATACTGCCCGCATGATCCGGCTCCATGTGCTGGATCACCAGATAATCCGGCTTTTTTCCGGACAGCTCTGCCTCCAGATGAGCAAGCCATTCCTCTGCAAATCTCTCATCCACCGTATCCATGACAGCAGTCTTCTCATCCAGAATCACATAAGAATTATAAGCCATGCCGTTTGGCACCTGATACTGACCTTCAAACAGATCCGTCTGATGGTCATTTACGCCAATATAGCGCACACTATCCGTAATTCTCACAAAAATCACTCCTTTTTTACACACATAACTAAATTATTAACAATAAATACAAAACTGTCAATACAAACCCGATACAGAACAGAAATAATCCAAAGGACATGCTCCTGGTGATCACACCACCGTTTTCCCTGATCTGATCGTGTTTTCTCGCAAGCTTATGCTCATAATACTTTTCATAACAAGGCTTCTTTTCCGATTTCCTTGATTTGAAACAATTGACGCCATATCGCAGATGATCCAATATGCTTCCCAGTATATGCGTCAGCCTGGTACCCTCCTCCAACTCATGGGTCAGCGGGCTGTCCCGATACACGGTCTTACGAAGCGCCACGACAATACTGTCTAACAGGGAATCCCCCGTGCGCGCTCCGAACAGCATGACAGCACAGCTAAACGGCGTCACAACACAGTCTATCAGCTTGTCACAGACACTGCACGCGAATCCGCCGATAAAGGGAAGTATTCCGGTCAGCACAGGACGATAGACCAGGTTCTCCAGATCAAGCTTCTCATTCCAGCAATTCTGATAGCCCAGATTCTGATTCTCGTCCTTGCCCATCATATAAGTCCTCACGACAAACAGATATACAAGCGCGCCAATGCACAGGGAAATGACAGATCCCTTCAGGTTTGTCAGGGAGAAATATGACACCGCGTGCGCCTCTCCCTCAAAGGCGAAAAAGCCCTGTCCGAGATCCGCCAGTTTATCCATCGTAAGTGAAGGAATAACGCCCAGTACGGGAATTACCGCCGCGCCGCCACAGAGCGCAAACGCGCTCACCGGATTCACATAATTTTTCTTCTCATCAAACGCTGCCTGTTTTGCCGCATCCGTATTTCTCTCTATAAAAATACAAATATACAGCTTTGTCATATACGCTGCGGTGAGACCGCCGCTGATCAGGAAGATCCATTCAATAACCGTCATGGCACTTGCGGAATACAAAATAGGAGCAACACCTTCTGCCAGAAGCTCCCTGTATTCCACAATGCTCTCGTGAAGCAGCGTCTTACTCACATACCCGTTGAACAGCGGCACACCGGCAATGCCCAGTGCACCGGAGAGGAAGATCAGATTGAGTAACGGTTTCTTACGTCCGAAACCACGGATCTCATTCAGGGAAAGCTCGTGCAGATTCATAAAGACAACACCTGCTGCCATAAAGAGCACCAGCTTGATCAGGGAATGATTCACCATGTGGAGGAAACTTCCTCTGACGGCAAGCGCATTCTCCTCGCCGAGCAGTCCGGTCATGCCGATCCCCACCATGATAAAACCAATCTGGGACAGCGACGAACATGCCAGCGTCCTCTTTAAATTCACGGAAAACAGGGCAAGCACCGCGCCGAGGAACATCGTGATCACACCGATCGTCAGGATCAGTGTTCCCCAAACACCGTCATGATAAAACAGCTGACAGCTTACAACAATGATTCCAAACACACCCGCCTTTGTCAGGACACCGGACAGCAGTGCGCTTGCCGGAGCCGGAGCCACCGGATGTGCTTTCGGCAGCCAGATATGTAGCGGAAATGCACCGGCTTTGGCGCCAAAACCAAAGAGCAGACAAAGCCCTGCTGCATACAGTCTGCCCGTGGAAGCTGCGACATTTCCCGATACCATAAGTTCGTGGAGCGCGTCCATATTGAGCGTGCCAAAAATATCATACAACAGAAAGAGGCCCATCAGCATGACCAGTCCTCCCATCACCGCGATGGCAAGATACGTTTCTGCCGCCCGCAGCGCACCCGCCGTCTCCTCCTGTGCTACCCACACGTAGGAAGTAAAGGACATGATCTCAAAGAAGATAAATGTAGTATACAGATCCGACGACAGGAAGACGCCTATTGTCGCACCGAGCGTAAACAGCACGAACAGATAATAGCGGTTGCGATTCCTGTAATGCGCCAGATACTCCTTTGAAAAGAGCGTGGTCATCATCCACATAAAGGAAGCGACCAGACCGTATAACACCCGGAAACCATCCAGCTTAAGGCTCATGCCAAGTCCACAGAAACCTTTCCAGACAAACTGCAGATTCCCAATTTTATCAATTTGAATAAACAGCCCGAGAAATATCAAAAATTCCAGTATCGTAACGCCGTCCGCAAAGCAGTCGCGCAGCGTCTTATTCTTTCTCCCGATCCCATATGAGATCAGTGCTCCCAGGAATGGAATTCCCACGAGGGCAAGCAATATTCCGTTTCCTTCCATCTTTCCATTCCTCCTCTCTATAGACTACCCATCTCTCTGGCAATCGTCCGGAAAAAGTCCACAAGCGGTGCGGAACACAGACCAAAGATTACGATAAATACCGCAAAAACGCAGAGCGCCAGCAGCATATACCAATTGGGATCCTCCACATCCTTTATGGAATCATAATCAAAACCCTTTGACGGGAAAAACGCCCGGATCACGATCGTCAACATATAGATCGCCGTGAGCAGCGCTGAGATCAACAGCGCGCCTATTCCGGCAAACGCAAGAGGATTATCACTTGCTACCGCCGCCTGAGCAAGATTCCATTTACTGATGAAGCCTGCCAGTCCCGGCACACCCATCAGGCCTAAAGACGAAACGGTAAAAATCCCGAACACCCACGGCATCCGTCTGCCGAAGCCATCCAGTTCATGCACATAGCTTCTTCCTGTCTTATACATGACAGCGCCTGCACAGAAGAAAGAACATATCTTCATCACCGCGTGAAAGACCAGATGGCAGAGCGCTCCGACCAGCCCCAGCGGTGTCATGATCGTCACCCCGAACAAAACATAAGACAGATTGCTGATCGTGGAAAACGCGAGTCTCCTCTTGATATGCGTCTCTTTCACAGCGCGGCTGCAGCCATAGACTATGGTAAAGACCACTGCCGCCATCACGACATACTGTGCCCACGTTCCCCGCAGGAAATCAATTCCGAAGCAGTAATAAGTCAGCCGGATAATGGCAAATGCACCCGCCTTCACGACTGCCACGGCATGAAGCAGCGCCGTAACCGGCGTCGGAGCCACACCGGCATCCGGAAGCCAGGAGTTAAAAGGACATACCGCCGCCTTGACGCCAAAGCCGAAGAACGCCAGAACATACACAAGTAGCAGCACATTTACCTGATTCCCGATGAGAGCCGGATCAAGCGATCCCCCGGGCACAAAATCCGGAGAAGCTCCATATACGATAATAAAGACCATACCGATAAAGCCGAAGGCCGCGCCGCCCATGGAATAATACAGATATTTTCTGCTGGCAAGAACCGCCTCCCGCGTCATGGTATGCATGACAAGCGGCACAGTCACCAGTGTGAGCAGCTCGTAGAAGAAATACATGGTCATCATATCCTCTGCGAACGCGATACCGAGCGTCACTCCGTAGGTCACTGTGTAGAACAGGAAAAAGGTTTTTTCCCTTTCCTCATGCTTCATATACTCAAAAGAATAGAGTGTGGCGAAAGGCCAGAGCGCCGCCACCAGCCCGCCAAACACCTTGGACAATCCGTCTATCTTAAAGGATAGCGTCAGATCTCCGGTAAAGCGTACCAGAGCAAGCTGCTCTGCCGGCGGATTTGCCAGAATCGCAAATACCAGCAGCGAATTGACCACCACCATAGTCTCCAAAAAGACCATCATCTGCCCCCGTTTTTTGAACGGCAGCAGGGGGATCAGAATGCCTGTGAGAAACGGGATCAGAACTACAATCGACATCAT
>CAMGRE010000153.1 GCA_946061355.1 uncultured bacterium
GGAAAGGACAGAATGAGATGAGTGAAGATAAAAGACAAACGGTAGCAATATTATATCTGGTGCTTCCCTGCTACAATGAGGAGGAAGTGCTCCACAGAACGGCAGAGCAGCTTAAGAAAAAGTATACAGATCTTATGGACAGCGGAAAGATCAGCCGGGACAGCAAGATCCTGTTCGTGAATGACGGATCAAAGGATAAGACATGGAACATCATCACAGAACTGTTTCATCAGGATCCCGTATTCTGCGGAATCAGTCTCTCCAGAAACAGAGGGCATCAGAATGCGGTGCTCGCAGGGCTCATGACGGCGAAGGAGAAGGCGGATGTCGTGATCTCCATCGACGCGGATCTGCAGCAGGATGTCGATGCGATCGATCTGATGCTGGAGAAGTATGAGAACGGCTGTGATGTCGTTTACGGTGTGCGCAATGCACGCAATACGGATGGGATTATCAAGCGTACGACCGCACTTGGGTTTTATAAACTGATGAATCTCATGGGTTGTGAGGTGCTCAAGAATCATGCGGATTATCGCCTGATGTCAAAGCGCGTGATCGAGAGTCTGTCGGAATATCATGAAGTGAATCTCTTCCTCCGCGGTCTCATCCCCACAATCGGCTACCCTTCGGATATCGTCTATTTTGATGTGCGGGAGCGGCAGGCGGGATCCTCCAAATACACGATGAAGAAGATGCTTAACTTTGCCGTGGACGGGATCACATCCTTCAGTATTAAGCCGATCCAGTTTATCACGTTGATCGGATTTGTGACGATGTGTATCAGCATTGTGCTGATCATACAGACGATCGTTGAGTTCTATCAGGGCAAAACAGTACCTGGGTGGGCATCCAGCTATATTTCCACCTGGTTTATCGGCAGTGTGCAGTTGATCTCGCTCGGAATTGTCGGAGAATATATCGGGAAGATCTATCTGGAGGCGAAGCATCGTCCCAGATACCATATTGAATCTTTCCTCTGGAAAGAGAGCCGGGATGAGGAAAATAAGGAATGAAAAATAAAAAAAGGATTATAGCTGCGGTGACGGCTGCCATTATGCTGTTTCTCACACTGTGTGCGGCTGATCTGACCAACCGTACGCTGATGAGGAAGGCAAGCCGTGACAGGATGCAGGATCTGATCGAGGGCGAAACGAATACGGACATCTTACTTGTCGGCAACAGCCATATCATGGATGGGGTGATCCCCATGGAACTGTGGAAGGAATATGGCTATGCATCTCATCTCCTGTGCGCAGAGTATAACGACATGGAGCGGTATCCTGCGATGCTGGAACTGGCGCTGCAGTATACGGATCCTTCCCTTGTCGTTGTAGATGTAGATAATTACTGGGAAAAAAGCCCGGATGATAAGACGCTTATGGGGTATCACGAATTTGCGGATGCCTACCCGCTGACTAAGACAAAGATCAAAACAACCTTGGAGTTGTATCCGGACATGGAGCGGCGGCGGGAGATCCTGTTTCCGTTCTATCTGTATCATAGCCGGTGGAATGATTTGTCCCGCAACGATCTGAAGAAAAGCGATACTTCAAACTATCTGAAAGGATATGAATATTCGACAGAATCAACTCCGGTAGAAATACCGGAGATTGTACCGGAATCGGAAGGTGTGCTGCTTGAGGATGCCTATGGTCTGGAAGCGCTTCGGAGGCTGATCGCAGACTGTGAGGAGAGAGGGATCCCGGTGCTGCTTGTAACCATTCCCTACGCGGCGGATGTGCCGGAACAGCAGTATTTGCAGGGTATGCACACGTTTGCACAGGAAAATGGGGTTTCCTACCTGAATCTGATCCCGGAGGAATCACTCGTAGACGAAAGCACCGATTATAGTGATGCCGGACACCTGAATGTACTCGGAGCCGAGAAGGTGACCGGTTTTCTGGGGAAATATATAGGGGAAAAATATGATATTCCTGTCAGAAGTGAGGAAGAGCCATACCGGACGGAATGGAATGAGAATTATGAGGAGTATCAGGACTTTTTGAAGGAATGAGGGGTATAGGGAATGAGTGTGTTATCAGGTAGTTTTTTGATTTTTTTCATCGTTCTGTTGGTGCTTTACTGGTGTATCCCTTCCGGATGGAGATGGATCGTCCTGTTAGCCGGCAGCTATCTGTTTTATGCATCGGCAAATCCAAAATGGCTCTTGCTGATCGGATTCACTACGGTGCAGACATATCTTGCAGCAGGATGGCTCGGAAGGCTGAACAAGCGAATCAAGGAAGATCTGAAAAAGATTGAAGATAAGGGACTGCGCAAACAGAAAAAGGAAGCACTGGTACGGAAGAAAAAGGGGATTGTGGCGTTGTCACTTGTGATCAACTTTGCCATTTTGTTCTTTTTCAAGACCTCTTATATGTGGAAAGAGGTTCCGCTTCTGCTGCCTCTCGGAATCTCATTCTATACGTTTCAGACGATCGGATATCTGATTGACGTATACCGGGGAGAATTCGAACCCGAGCGGAATCTGTTCAAATATGCGCTGTTTGCTTCTTATTTTCCACAGATGATCCAGGGGCCGATCAATCGTTACGGGAAGCTGTTTCCGCAGTTTTTTGCGGAACGGAAATTCGAGTGGCGCAGACTCAAGATGGGCTTTTGGCTGTTCTTGTGGGGCATGTTCAAGAAGCTTGTCATTTCGGACAGAGCTGCAGTCTTTGTGGCGTCTGCATTGGGGGAAGCGATGCCGGATAATCCGGGATCAATCATTGTGCTCGGCATATTCCTCTTTAACCTGCAGTTATATACCGATTTTTCCGGCGGCATTGATATGGTCAGCGGCATTTCCCAGATGCTCGGCATTGAGCTTGCTGAGAATTTCCGCCGTCCGTTTTTCTCAAGGACGCTCGGCGAATACTGGCGCAGATGGCATATTTCTCTCGGTGCATGGATCAAGGACTATGTCTTTTATCCGATTGCGATGTCAAAATCATTTGCAAAGTTTGGAAAGAAGGCAAAGGGGATATTTGGAGATCATATCGGCAAAGCATTGCCGGCAGCCGTTACATCCGTGATTACCTTTGTCCTGATCGGACTATGGCATGATATCGCATGGTGTTATGTATTGTACGGTCTGTGGCATGGTGTGCTGATGGCACTGTCCGGTCTGTGCGAACCGCTCATTGCCAAAATCAATAACGGTCTTGAGATACGGCGGGATGTTTTGAGCTTCCGATGGTTTCAACGTTTGCGTACATGGCTGCTCGTATCCGTCGGTGAAAGCTTTACCCTGGCAGGAACGGTGGGAATGACGGTGATCATGTATGAGCGCATTTTCAGGGAATTTAAGGCGAGGGCTTTGCTTCTGGAGATTACGGAATACGGACTGGATGCCAAAAACCTGGGGGCACTCGTATGTGCCGTGCTCTTGCTGATTTTTGTCAGTATGAAGCAGGAATCCGGTGTCAGGATCAGAGAAGCTTTAGAAAAGCAGAATATCTGGTTCCAGTGGCTGATGACGGCCGGCATTCTCTGGGTAACAGCCGTTTTTGGCGTATATGGACCGGGATATGATGCGGCAGCATTTATTTACGGTGGTTTTTGATGGAAAAAGAAGGACGAATGATTTTTCATGCAGATGATTACGGAGCATGCAGGGAAGTGTCGGAGCATATTCTGGATTGCTGTCGGAAAGGTGCGCTGAATTCTCTGAGTGTACTTCCAAACGGCAGGGATCCGGATGGATGCATGCGGATGTTAGAGCCCTACAGGGATAAAGTAAAGATCAGCATTCATTTTAACCTTGCCGAGGGGCATTGTCTGGCAGAGCCGTCACAGGTGCCTCTTCTGGTGGATGAGAGGGGAATGTTCCATATTTCCTTTTTTAAAGTTCTGTTATGGTCGTTCACGGGGAAGCGAAAAGAACTGAGACGTCAGATTGAGCTGGAGATGAGTGCGCAGCTTGCGCGGATATTACCGTATGTGAAGTCTGTCCGCGTGGACAGTCATCAGCATTATCACATGATCCCATTGGTGTTAAAGAGTATTCTGAAGGTTGTGGAGCAAAGCGGCAGGGAGATCGAGTTTATCAGGATCCCGGCAGAACCGCTTAAGCCCTTCTTAAAGCATCCGGAATTGTGGCTCACGTTTCGACCGATCAATCTGGTGAAGAATCTTGTACTGAATGTGCTGAATCTTATGGATATGCGGATTTTAAAGATATACCGCAGAAAAAGCGCCGTATTCTTTGGCATCCTGCTCAGCGGCGGAATGGATTTGAAAAGAGTGCGCAGACTTCTTCCTGACTTTCAGAAGATTGCGGACAGAAAGAACCTGCCGCTAGAGATCTTGTGTCACCCCGGCGGTGTGCAGAGCCCGGAGGCGCTCATGGATATTGAGAATACAGACTGCGTTCGGTTCTATACCTCGGAAGGGCGGAAGACGGAAAAAGAGATGTTGATGAATATTCTGCAGTGACAGGTATCACTATTCGATCCGGATCACCGCAGTGTCACCAATCTGAATCACGGAATTTTTTGCAGGCCAGCAGCCCATTTGCCTAAATGTGTCGCTGGTCTGAATTTCTGTCCGTTCTTCGTCAGAACAGCTTTCCAGATCTAAATCGAAGTAGGTGTTCATCATGGCGGCAAAGTGCGCCTGCTCAGAGATAAAGTAGCTGTCCCTGATCCCTGCCATCGCAGGGGGGAGATTCAGAGAGATTCTGTCATAATCTTCAAAATGGCCGATTACGCAGAGCTTCTCCAGAGAGCCGTAATCCTCCAGCTGTTCGATGCGGTCAACCATGCGGCCCGTCAGCGCAAAGGTCATCTCATTGCTTGCTTTCATGTACAGATAGCTGATATTGCTGATCAGTGCAAAGTTAAATACCGTCACGGCAGTCAGCAGGACACAGAGCCAGGAAGCGAGAGCGCTGAATGAAAGATCTGCTTTGTCGTACAATAGCACCGGCAGCATATAGATCACGCTGAATCCCGCGTACATCAGCATATAGTAGCGTACCTCCGGTGACAGGAAGTAGATGATGGAGCACACGAAGGGCATGGCAATAAGGCAGAAAAGTATCATTACAAATCTGCCGGGCGTACGATAGATTTTTGACCGTAGGACAAGCCGGATCAGAAGCGCTGCCAACAGGATCATCAGTGTGGCGTTTAAGATTTTGTACAGATTCATCGCGTCAAGCGGCCCGAAGAAAAAGTAGACAAAGTCAATGATACAATCCTTGACAGCCTGTACCAGACGGGAGCCGTTTGGTAAGGACATTGTAGAGATGCCATTATAGTCACTGGCGGCAACACCTTCGACCGCAGACAATACTTTGTTGCAGATCAGATAAAGCAAAGTGCCAAATCCACCCATCAGCAGAAAACGTCCCCAATAACGGAGCGTCTCTTTGACTGTGGTTTCCGTAAAGAGCACCTGCAGGATGGTCCATGTCAGGATCAGCATGATGGCATAGGAAATATATGTCTGATAGGAGCCGTATGCGGCAGCGATCAGGAATAAGCCGCCGATCCAGCCTTTGCGGCACCGGATCGTGAAGAGAACCCACCTCGTCAAAGGAGGGAAGGAAAATGGTGGGCAGACTCTCGTCCGGCTGAGC
>CAMGRE010000154.1 GCA_946061355.1 uncultured bacterium
TTTCTTAGCCATATAGTAGCTCCTTTCACCTTCGTTCTTACCTTCTATTGTAATACTATTTTGTGAAATTGAAAAGAGAAATATGTATTCAGAGCATGGAACTTCCGGGAGATAAAAAATCTTCTTGAACCATTTCGCCTTCTATGATAAGATAAAAATCGACCATTGCGGTCAATTGTTGACAACGGGCGGATAAAAGTATATGAATGAGAAATTTTTTGATCTGAAAAAAGAAAAGCAGGACAGGATGATCAATGCGGCGCTGAAGCTCTTTGCGGAAAACGGATATCGCAGGGCCAGCACGGATGATATGGTGAAGGAAGCCGGTATCAGCAAGGGACTTCTGTTTCACTATTTCGGAAGCAAACTGGGATTGTATGAGTTTGTGTATGATTACAGTGTAAAATTTCTCACGATGGAGTTATCGTCTGTCCTCCATCAGGAAGAGGCGGACTTTTTTGTGCTGCGGGCACAGATCGAACAGGCGAAGGCGGCCGTTATGAAGAATTTCCCTTATGTGCAGCTGTTTCTGTACAGGGCCTCAAAGGAAGATGATATGGAGGCGCTGACAGCCATCACGGAGAAGCGGCAGCAGCTTCGGGAACTGTATGACGGCATGTACAGCCATGTGGATGACACTTCCGTAGCTGGAGGATCATCGGACAGGATCCGCCGTATGACGGATTATACACTGAACGGGCTGCTGGAGGATCTGCTGCGGGCGAACAGCTTTTCTCCTGAGGGATACCTGATGGAAGCGCAGGCATATCTGGATGAATTGCACCGGCTGTGCGGTAGAACGGCTGCAGTGTGATGTCAGGGAATTGCATGGGAAAAAGTACACGTTCTTCCATTGACAGAAAAATATCCGTCTGATACAATGAGCGTTGTAAAAAAGAAAGAGAATTTATCAATAATTATAGAGAATTGCTTTTACAAAGGCGTATGAACAATAGTTCATGCGCCTTTTTCGTTATGGCAACGAGAAAATGGTCATGGTGCGGGCGCGAATAGAGAGGAGCGGTGAAATGTCTGAGTATCCGAGAGTGCTTCCGGCAGGGGACTGCAGTGCAGTTGTGGAGTTCGGCAATACGATCTGTGAGCAGACGGGAGGCAGAATAAAATCCTATATGCATATTCTTAAGCAGAGTGCACCGGAAGGTGTGGCTGAGGCGGTTCCGACATTCCGTTCCGTTCTCATACAGTATGATCCGGCAAAGATCCTCTACGGGGAATTAAAACAAAGACTTGAGGCTTTGGCGCAAAACTGCACGTCTGATGATCAGGCGCAGGGGCGTGTGGTACGGATCCCGGTCTGCTATGGCGGAGCATATGGTCCGGATCTGGCATTCGTGGCGCAGAACGCGGGATTGACTGAGAAAGAGGTGATCGGGCGCCACGCAGGGAGAGAGTATCTGATCTATATGCTTGGATTCCTGCCGGGTTTTCCTTATCTCGGCGGACTGGATGAGAAACTGTATACACCAAGGCTCGAGACGCCGCGAGTGCGTATTCCGGCAGGATCGGTCGGGATCGGCGGGGAGCAGACGGGGATCTATCCGCTGGATTCCCCGGGAGGTTGGCAGTTGATCGGCACGACACCTGTGACGGTGTATGATCCTGACAGAGAGCAGCCGATTCCGTATCAGGCAGGCGATCGGATCCGCTTCTGTCCTGTGTCGGAGGAGGAGTTCAAACGGATAAAGGAGTCGGGCGTATGGGAATTTTGATCGAAAAGGCGGGAATCTTCACTACCGTTCAGGATATGGGCAGGGAAGGCTATCAGAAGATGGGATTCCGGGTATCTGGCGTGATGGACCGGAGAGCCTATACCGTCGCGAATCTTCTGGTGGGCAATGACGGGACGGAGGCCGCTCTGGAATTCGTTATGCAGGGGCCGACAATTGTGTTTGAGGAGGATGCAGTGATCGCGCTTGGCGGTGGAGAGTTCGGAGCAAGCCTGAATGGAGATCCGCTTCTAAATGATGTTGCCTGCCAGGTGCATAAGGGTGACAGGCTGGAACTTGGATTTATACGGAAAGGAAATTACGGTTATCTGGCAGTCAGAGGAGGGCTCGATGTGCCAAAGGTCATGGGAAGCCGTTCCACGGACGTCAAATGCAGGCTCGGCGGTTATCAGGGAAGAAAACTTCAGGATGGTGACAGGATCGGAGTGCTTCCTGTGGAACACGCGGGAGTGAATGGCGGGAAAGGGAAGAGAAAGCTGACGGGGATGTTCTCGGGACATCACAAAACAACTTGTGAATCGGAAGCGTCTCTTGTGCCGGAAGTATGGCAGGAAAAAGAGAGGAATGTCACTGTGCGGGTTGTGCTGGGACCGCAGGAGGATTACTTTACCAGAGCGGGAATCCAGACCTTTGCCACGCAGGAATATACCGTGACCGATCAGTGTGACCGGATGGGATTCCGGTTGGACGGGCCGGAGATTGAACACAACGAAAAAGGCGCCGATATCATCTCGGACGGGATCGCATTCGGATCCATACAGGTACCGAGCCATGGGAAGCCGATCATCATGATGGCGGACAGGCAGACGACCGGAGGGTATACCAAGATCGCTACCGTGATCAGTACAGACCTGCCGAAGCTGGTGCAGTGCAGGCCGGGAGGCACGGTGCGTTTCCGGATCATCAGCGTGGAGGAAGCACAGCTTTATTATCGTATCGAACAGGAAGAATGCAAGAAATTAAAAGATAAATTAACTTTATTGTGATTGGAGGAAGCGGTATGGATTACACACATGCAAAACCGTGGGAAGTGAGGAAATTGATTCGGGAGGGAAAGATCACGACGCCGACGTCGGGGATGTGCGCAGGGTATGCACAGGCTAATCTCGCTATTCTGCCCAAGGAACTTGCCTATGATTTTCTCCTGTTTACCCAGAGGAATCCAAAGCCCTGTCCGATCCTGGAGGTAGCGGATGTCGGGAGCAGGGAACTTAAATTTATCGCAAAGGATTGTGATATCGCCACGGATTTTCCCAAATACAGAATTTACGAAAAGGGAGAACTGAAAGGGGAATACACCGACATCCGTGAGTTCTGGAGAGATGATCTGGTGAGTTTTCTGATCGGCTGCAGTTTCTCTTTCGAGTCGGAACTGATCGATGCCGGAATCGAGATGCGTCATAATACAATGGGCTGTAACGTGCCCATGTATATCACGGATATCGCGACGACGCCTGCAGGGATCTTCCACGGTCCCATGACCGTGAGCATGCGACCCATTCCCTATGATCAGGTGGTGAGGGCAGTTCAGGTTTCCGGGACAATGCCCAGAGTACACGGTGCGCCGATCCATATCGGGGATCCGGCTGCGATCGGCATCAGGGATATCAATAAACCGGATTTTGGAGATCCGGTCATCATCAAAGAGGGCGAGGTGCCGGTGTTCTGGCCCTGCGGGGTGACACCGCAGTCGGTGCTCATGAGTGTGAAGCCTGATTTTGTCATCACACATGCACCGGGACATATGTTGATTACGGATGTAAAAAATGTGGATCTGAAGGAGTGAAGCAATATGAATAAAGTGGATTTGAACTGTGATCTCGGAGAAAGCTTCGGACGCTACACGCTGGGGATGGACGAGGAGGTGATCCCGTTAGTATCGTCTGCCAATATCGCATGCGGCTATCATGCGTCCGATCCGGTTGTCATGGAACGGACGGTGGGACTGGCAGCCGGGGCAGGGATCGGGATCGGTGCACATCCCGGCTTTCCTGATCTGATGGGCTTCGGAAGGCGGAACATGAATGTGACGCCGGCGGAGGCAAAGGCGTATCTGACCTATCAGCTCGGTGCACTGTACGGGTTCTGCCGGTCAAAGGGAGTGAAATTGCAGCATGTGAAGCCGCACGGTGCGCTCTACAATATGGCGGGAAAGGATGCAAAGCTTGCCGAAGCAATCTGTGAGGCGGTGTATGAATTCGATCCGGACATTATCCTGTTAGGCTTGTCCGGAAGCGAGATGACCAAAGCGGCACAGAGGAAGGGGCTGCGGTATGCCAATGAGTTCTTTGCGGACAGAGGGTATGAGGAGGATGGTTCTCTGGTTGACCGCAGAAAAGAAGGGGCAATGATCACAGATGAGGATTTTGCAGTAAAAAGACTGGTGCGCGTGATCAAGGAGAATAAAATAGCGACCGTTACCGGAAAGGATATTGACATGAAGATTGATTCTGTCTGTGTGCATGGGGACGGAGCGAAGGCGCTTGCCTTTGTGGAGAAGATCAGACAGACGCTTGCGGATGAGGGGATAGCGGTTGTGCCGCTTTCTGAGATGGTGTAGTGCGTTACTGACAACAGTCAGAATCATATTATATTTGAGGCTGACGCGAAGAGTGCGGATCAGTCGGAGGAGGAATTTATGAAAACAGTAGGATATTATAACGGAAAAATCGGAGAGATTGAGGAGATGATGGTGCCGATGAATGACCGCGCCATGTATTTCGGCGACGGCGTGTACGATGCTACCTATGCGGCCAACCGTAAGATCTTTGAGCTGGAGGGCCACATGGAGCGGTTCTTTAACAGCTTTAGGGCGATGGAGATTCCCTTCCGGATGACCAGGGAGGAGCTGGCGGCGGAGCTTCAGAAATGTGTCGATCTGATGGACAGTGACGGGGAAGTGATGGTGTACTGGCAGTCAACCAGAGGAACGGGCATGAGGAATCATCTGTTCCCCACGGACGGGAAGCCGGCAAACCTGCTGATCACGGTCAGGGAAGTGCCTCTCTCCGATCTGCGTACGCCATACAAAGTAATCACATTGGAAGATACGAGATTTCTCCATTGTAATATTAAGACTCTGAATTTAATACCGAGTGTTATTGCAAATCAGAGAGCCAAGGAAGCCGGATGTCAGGAAGCAATTTTCCACAGGGGAGACAGAGTGACGGAGTGTGCGCACAGCAATGTCCATATCCTGAAAAACGGGAAATTTATCACGGCGCCTACCGACAATCTGATCCTGCCGGGCATCACACGTAAGCACCTGCTGCGTATCTGCGAGGCACAGAAGATCCCGTATGAGGAGCGGATCTTCTCACTGGCGGAGGTGTTTGACGCAGATGAGATCATCATTTCCAGTGCCGGAACGCTCGGCGTAGGCGTGTGCGAGGTGGACGGCAAGCCGGCCGGCGGCAAAGATCCGGAACTTTTGAAGAGGCTTCAGAAGGCGGCTGTGGATGATTTTGAGAGGGAGACCGGACACAGACCGGATATCTTATAAGAAGGACGGAGAGTGCATCGATGAACATAAGAGAGCTTGCGGAATATAATGTCGGAGAAAATCTTGATCAGATCATGAATCTGGATCCCAGAGGATACGGAGTGTGCCGTATCCTGTATGCGGGCAGCAGATCGTATACGGGAGAGGCAACGACCATGCATTGCGCCAGAGAGCTTGGCAGACTGCTTCAGCCGGGAGCTGTGGTTTTCCTGATCACGGGATTTATCCTAAGGCCGCACAAGCAGCCTGAGACCGACGGCAGCGTCAGTACAGTGCTACTTG
>CAMGRE010000155.1 GCA_946061355.1 uncultured bacterium
GGTGTTGCCGGTAAGAAGCAAAAAAAGGTAAAGTAATGGCACAGGGAACACAAACCCGCAAACAATCACTTTTAGAAAGGGAGGATTTTTCGAAATGAAAAAGAAAGTTTTAAGTGCTATTCTTAGTGTAGCAATGGTTGCATCCCTTATTGTTGGATGTGGCGCAAAGGAAGAGACAGCAGCTCCTGCGGCAACAGAGGAAGCAGCTCCTGCAGCAACAGAGGAAGCAGCTCCTGCAGCAGAGGCAGAGGAAGCAGCTCCCGCAGCAGACGGCGAGTTGATCAAGGTTGGTTTCGCACAGGTTGGTCATGAGTCTGACTGGCGTGCAGCTAATACTCAGAACTATCAGGATGTTTTCAGTGCAGAGAACGGATATGAGTTATCCTTCGTAGACGCTGATAATGATAACGCAGCTCAGCTCGAGGCAGTTCGTTCCTTCATCCAGCAGGAAATGGATTACATCTGCATCGCTCCTATCGAGACAGCAGGTTGGGATACAGTTCTTCAGGAAGCACAGGACGCAGGTATTCCGGTACTGATCGTTGACCGTTCCGTAGACGCTGATCCTTCTCTCTATGAGACACAGATCGGTTGCGACATGGTAAAAGAAGGTGAGACAGCAGGTAACTGGCTGGCTGAGTACTTAGATGGAAAAGAAGCTAAGATCCTTGTTATCGAGGGTACTGTTGGTTCTTCCGCAGCACTTGGACGTACAGAAGGCTTCAACAATGTTGCAGCACAGCACAGCGAGTGGGAGATCCTTGATTCTCAGTCCGGTGACTTCACACAGTCCGGTGGACAGGAAGTTATGGAGTCCTACATCAAGTCCTACAGCGATTTCAACGTAGTAGTTTGCCAGAACGATAACGAAGCATACGGCGCAATGGACGCTATGGATGCAGCTGGTATCACATACGGTGTTGACGGCGATGTAACAATCATCTCCTACGACGCAACTCATGACGGACTTCAGTACACACTGGATGGCAAGATCACATGTAACGTAGAGTGTAACCCTCTGCAGGCTAAGTTTGCTGAGCAGGTTATCCAGAAACTTCAGAAGGGTGAAGCAATCGATCCTGTCACAGTCGTTGTTGATGAGGCATTCGTTGCACCTGGTGTTACAAGCCAGTACGCTACAACAATGAGCGATGAAGTATTAGCAGGTCGTGCATACTAAGATTTAAAAGTTTTAAAAGAAATCAGGGAGGGTGTCCTGAAACATGGCTCCCTCCCTGTATTATGTAGGTCTCATAAACTGTAGGAGGTAGAAGGATGGATAGCAATATCGCTTTAACAATGCGTGGAATATGCATGACATTCCCTGGCGTAAAAGCGCTGGACAATGTAGATTTTACGTTAAAAAAGGGAGAGATACGGGCGCTGATGGGAGAAAACGGTGCTGGTAAATCCACCTTGATCAAATGTCTCACAGGCGTTAATAAATTTGAGGCCGGAGAGATACATGTAGATGGAATTGAAGGACCCATTATAAACAAGGATACGATGGATGCCCAGAAAAAGGGTATTTCCACAGTGTATCAGGAAGTTAACCTCTGCCCGAACCTTTCGGTTGCGGAGAATCTGTATATCGGACGCGAGCCGCTGACGAAGATCGGCACGGTAAACCGTCGTAAGATGAACCAGATGGCAGCCCAGCTGATGAAAGATCTGGATCTGGATATTGATGTAACACAAAACCTGGAAGAATATTCACTGGCATTGCAGCAGATGATTGCGATTGCCCGTGCTGTTGACATGGAAAGTAAGGTTCTGATCCTGGATGAGCCGACATCCTCTCTGGATGACAATGAGGTGGAGAAACTCTTCGGTATGATGCGCCGTCTGCGGGATCAGGGCGTTGGAATAATTTTTGTCACACATTTCCTGGAGCAGGTATACGCGGTGTGTGACGGAATCACAGTACTGAGAAATGGTACATTAGTAGGAGAATATAGCGTAGAAGAGTTGCCAAGAGTAAAATTGGTAGCAGCTATGATGGGTAAAGATTTTGATGATCTTGCATCGATCAAGCCGGAAGGAATCAACGACTTCTCCAAGGTTCCTCTTGAGATTGAGGCGAAGGGCCTGAGCCATCCCGGTACAATCAAACCGTTTGATCTGGATATCCATAAAGGAGAGGTTGTGGGTCTTACAGGATTGCTCGGAAGCGGTCGAAGCGAACTTGCCCGTGTAATCTATGGCGCAGATAAAGCGCATACCGGCACCTTGAAGGTAGACGGAAAAGAAGTGAAGATCAAGGCGCCTATCGATGCCATGAATCTTGGCATGGGTCTTTTGCCCG
The DNA here is from genome assembly GCA_946061355.1 of uncultured bacterium. Lineage (GTDB taxonomy): Bacteria > Bacillota > Clostridia > Lachnospirales > Lachnospiraceae > VSOB01. The sequence goes on from CAMGRE010000155.1 coordinate 2,306, forward strand.
ATGACAGAAAGGCAGAAGGTATTATTGGCGATATGTCCGTGAGAGAGAATATTGTGCTTGCCATGCAGGCAAAGCAGGGTATGTTTAAGAAGATCCCCATGGCAAAACAGATTGAGATTGCAGACAAATTTATCGATATGCTGCAGATCAAGACGGCAAGTCGCGAGACGTTGATCAAGCAGCTCTCCGGAGGTAATCAGCAGAAGGTGATCCTCGCAAGATGGCTTGCGACAGAGCCGGATTTCCTGATTCTGGATGAGCCCACCAGAGGTATTGATATCGGTACAAAGACCGAGATCCAGAAGCTGGTGATCAAGCTGGCAGAGGAAGGCAAGAGCGTGATCTTTATTTCCTCCGAGATCGAGGAGATGCTTCGTACCTGTAACCGTATGGCAGTGCTGCGTGATGGCATGAAGGTCGGCGAGATCGGTATGGAAGAGATGACACAGGAAGGTGTAATGCATGCCATTGCAGGAGGTGACCATCATGAGTAAGATAAAGAGTTTAACAAAAAAGCAGTTGTTTCTGCCGATTTTCAGTATGATTCTCGTCATGCTCGTAAATGTGATTTATGATATTGCCTGCGGTAATCCGCCGTTGTCTTTCTTCCAGATTGCAACGCAGACCACGACATCGGGAAATACGATCCTTTTCGGACGTCTGATCGATGTGTTGAACCGAGGCAGTGAGGTCGCAATTCTTGCGATCGGTATGACGCTGGTGGTATCTGCTTCGGCTGGAACCGATATTTCGGTCGGATCGGTAATGTCTCTTTCCGGCGGTCTGTGCTGTATGCTCCTTGCAGGTTACGGCGTGACCAATGTTTCCGAATACAAGGTTCCGTTGATCGTGGGTATCCTTGCCGGTATTGCGCTGGCTGTTGTTTGTGGTATCTTTAACGGATTCCTGGTTGCTTATCTGAATATCCAGCCTATGGTGGCTACATTGATCCTATGGTCGGCGGGCCGTGCGATCGGATTGTTGCTTTGTAACAGCGCGATCGTGTATGTGCGTGTTCCGTCCTTCCAGTTCCTCGGTTCTTACTGTGGATTCCTGCCCACCCCGATTCTGGTGGCTGCGCTCTGTATCCTGATCACAGCATTGGTTTTGAAGTTTACGGCAGTTGGAACATTTGTGCAGGCAGTTGGTATCAACAAGAAAGCAGCACGTATTTCCGGTTTTAATTCTTCCAAGATTATTCTGATCTGCTATGCGGTCTGCGGTCTGTGCGCAGGTATTGCGGGAATTGTGGCGACGTCACGTATCTATTCTGCCGATACAAACAATATCGGTCTGAATATGGAGCTTGATGCTATCCTGGCGGTGGCGCTCGGCGGCAACAGCCTTGGCGGCGGTAAGTTTAATCTGGCAGGTTCCATCATTGGAGCGTATACGATTCAGGCAATCACCACCACGCTGTATGCATTGAAGGTTTCTTCCGCACAGGCGCCTGTATATAAGGCGATTGTGGTCATTCTGATCGTAGTTATCCAGTCTGAGCCGGTGAAGGCATATTTCAAAAAGCTCTCTGCAAAGAAAGCAGCTGCAAAGGAGGCGAACTAAGATGAAAAAGATTAAAATCAGCAGCAACAACATCTTACTTTTGATTACAGTCGCTTTGTTTGTGGCAATGTATGGCGCAGGTTGTATCGTGTATGGTTCCAAAGGCTTTACACATCTGCAGACATTTTTGAATGTACTCATCAACAACGCCGGATTGATCTGTGTGGCGGCGGGAACGACATGTGTCATGCTGACAGGCGGTATCGACATTTCCGTTGGATCACTTGTTGCTATGGACTGTATGATCCTTGCGGTAGGTATTGAGCAGAAAGGTATGAGCAGTATCACCCTGATGATCCTTATCCTGGCGATCGGTCTTGTGTTTGGTCTGGTACAGGGATACCTGATCGCATATCTTCAGATACAGCCTTTCATCGCGACGATGGCAGGTATGTTCTTTGCCAGAGGTATGACGGCAGTGATCTGTACCGAACAGGTTAGTATTGTCAGTGACGCATTCTTTGTAGGGCTTTCCAATGCAAAGATCAACATTCCGTTTGGAATCGGCGCTTATACGAATAAGAAAGGAATCCTTCAGATTCCGTATGTGCGTCCTACGGTTATCGTTGCGCTCCTTGTAGTTGTTTTGATTTATCTGATGTTAAAATATACAAAGTTCGGCAGAAGCATATATGCGGTGGGCGGCAATCAGATGTCTGCCACGCTGATGGGTCTGAATGTGGCAAAAACCAAGATGCTTACCTATGTGCTCGCCAGCTTCCTTTGCTCAATCGGCGGTATCTGCTACTGTCTGAACACAATGTGCGGTACGACCACACAGGCAGGCGGTTATGAGATGGATGCCATTTCCTCGGCCGTTATCGGCGGTACGCTGCTGACAGGTGGTGTCGGCAATGTGATTGGTACGCTGTTTGGGGTATTGATCAACGGTACGATTTCAGCGCTTGTAAAGAGTAATGGTAAGCTGAATAGTTCCTGGCCGAACATTATTACGGCTGTTCTGCTCTGCTTCTTCATCGTTCTGCAGGCAATCTTTGCAAAGATTAAAGAAGCCAAGAAAGCATAATTGCTATTTGACGGAAAGATATCGGAAGTCCCAAAACCGTTTGCCGGTTTTGGGACTTTTTTGAGCCCGGAAAGTATGGTAGACTATACATGGATAGAGAAAGCGGTCTGCTTAATTGCAGATGGGTTAAAGGAGAATCTGAGAGTATGGAACAAAATAAGAATAATGAGAAGAAAAAAATACCGACAAAACAGCTTCCGACAAAGCTGACGCTTACCATCAGGATTCTGGTAGGGGCGTATCTGATGTATACGGCATATGGATTGTTTCCGGGAGCAACTTCGCCCACAGAGGAAAATCACCTGTTTCTGGCGTTTTTTATGGTAGTGTTTGCAGTGATCGGCGTTATGCTGCTGGTTGTGTCCGGAAGATCTCTTTTGCAGGGAAGATATGTGGACGGAGAGCTTGATGCCGGAGAGGAAGAGGTTTCGGATGAGGACGCACCGCTGTAGCAGTGCAAAATATCGAAGAGAAAAGTTGTATGTGTACAAGTTTGAACAATTTGTACACATTTTTTTTGGAAAAGTGTTGACAAACATTACATACTGATTTATGATGTTAATAGTTGAAGCGGAAATGGCACTCTTTTCAAAGAAAAGTACACAAATGCTTGC
>CAMGRE010000156.1 GCA_946061355.1 uncultured bacterium
TAAATCCCGTGAACCTTTACGGCGGCACGAAGCTCGTGTCGGACAAGCTGTTTATCGCGGCAAATGCCTATGCCGGTTCCAAGGATATCTGCTTCTCGATCGTCAGATATGGCAATGTGGCGGGAAGCCGCGGATCCGTCATTCCGTTTTTCCATAATATCATCAAAAACGGCGGAAAAGAGCTCCCGATCACGGATTACCGCATGACGAGGTTCTGGATCAGCCTGACCCAGGGCGTGGAACTGGTGATCAAGGCGCTCGAGGAGTCCAAGGGCGGTGAGACATTTATCTCCAAGATCCCCTCTTTCAAGATCACCGATCTGGCGCAGGCGATGCTGCCGGGATGTGAGATGCCGGAGGTCGGTATTCGCGAGGGCGAGAAGCTTCATGAGATCATGGTGACGGTAGAGGATTCCATGACGACCTACGAATATGAAAAGCACTTTATCGTATATCCGCAGATGGTGTGGAGCGAGAGCCGCAGACCAAAGCCTACGGGAAAGAAGGTTCCGGAAGGATTTTCCTACAGTTCCGGAAACAATACGGAGTGGCTCAGCGTTCCGCAGATTCAGGAGCTGTTAAAAGGTGTGGAACTGGAAAAATAAAAAAGTAATAGGGAAAAGGTAACTGTGAAGAGACTGAACAGTTACAAGAAGAGATCGTACGCGGTTGCGGAAGGGGCAGACCTTTCTGCCTCCGCGTATGCGTGATTCATGACATAAGATGTTTCGCGGGCCCGGCCTGCGGTGAACGTGAATGAGTGAGAAAGAATAGGGAGTGAATTGAGATGGAAAAACCGGCAATTGAGGGCGGGATACCCGTCCGTGACACAAAGCTGTTTTACGGACATCAATATATAGACGATGCGGATATCAAAGCGGTGACCGATGTGCTGCGCAGCGATTTTCTGACATGCGGCCCGCAGATCGGGAATCTGGAGAAAAGGTTGTGCGAGTTAACGGGAGCAAAATATGCCGTGGTGTGCAGCAACGGCACGGCAGCGTTACATATGGCTTGTCAGGCAGCCGGGATCGGTAAGGGAGATGAACTCATCACAACGCCCATTACCTTTGCGGCATCGGCGAACTGTGCGCTGTACTGCGGAGCCACACCGGTGTTTGCGGACATCAACCCGGAGACGTATAATATCGATCCTGCCTGTGTGGAGGCTAAGATCACAGAACATACAAAAGCTGTCGTTGCAGTGGATTATACCGGGCAGGCGGTTGAGCTTAAAGATCTTCTTAAGATGTGCCATGAGAGAGGCATCACGCTCATTGAGGATGGCGCGCATTCGATCGGGACATTGTATGACGGCAGACCTGTCGGCTCAATCGCAGATATGACCACGTTCAGTTTTCACCCGGTCAAGACGGTGACAGGCGGTGAGGGCGGTGCGGTTCTCACGAATGATCCGAAGCTCTATCAGCGGCTGAAACTGTTCCAGACACATGGCATCACCAGAGAGCCGCAACTGCTGCAGCATGAAGCACACGGAAGTTGGTACTATGAACAGATCGAGCTTGGTATGAATTACCGCATGACGGATATGCAGGCGGCGCTGATCAGCAGTCAGCTTGACAAGCTTCCCATGTTCAGCAGACGCAGGAAGGAGATCGTGGCAAAATACGATCAGGCATTTTTACAGATACCGGAGCTGTTTGTCCAGAAGGAAATCCCCGAGTCGGATACGACCAGACATTTGTATATCCTGAGGATCCGTCCGGAGAAGCTGACAATAGACAGAAAGAAATTCTTTGAGGCGATGGCGGCGGAGAACATCTGCTGTAACGTACATTACATTCCGGTTTATTATCATCCCTATTATGAGAAACTGGGCTATGAAAAAGGTCTGTGCCCGCATGCGGAGAAGTTATACAGCGAGATCATGAGCCTTCCGCTCTACTATTCCCTGACGGATCAGGACGTGGAGGATGTGATCGCGGCAGTGCGGAAGCTGTGTGAATATTATCGGAAATGAGGAAGATCATGAAAAAAAAGCGAATTGCCATTATCACTGCCCGCGGCGGCAGTAAGCGCATTCCGAAAAAGAATATCCGGTCATTCTGCGGAAAACCGATTCTGACATATTCGATCCGGGCTGCGCTCGAAGCGGATATTTTTGACAGAGTCATGGTGTCCACGGACAGTGAAGAGATCGCGCAGATTGCGTTAGAATCGGGCGCCGAGGTTCCCTTTATGCGAAGTGATGCGACTTCCGGAGATTATGCCACCACGGCGGAGGTGCTTCTCGAGGTGCTTGCGGAATATGAGAAAAACGGTGAATGCTTTGATACGGTATGCTGCATTTATCCGACCGCGCCGTTTGTAACTGCACAGAAGCTGCGGGATGGAATAAAATTGCTCGAGGAGCAGGATGTGGATTCCGTCGTGCCGGTCGCGCCCTATTCCTATCCGCCCCTGCGGGCGTTTGCGCCGAAGGCCGGCTATACCGTATTAAATTTCCCGGAATACCTGGGGGCTCGTTCCCAGGATCTCGAGCCGTTCTTCCATGACTGCGGACAGTTCTACTGTATGCAGGTTGAGAATTTCAAGGAAAAGAAGCAGATCTTCACCGACAGGATGCTCTCGATTGAGATGATGGAGACAGAGGTGCAGGATATCGACAATGAGATGGACTGGAAACTGGCGGAACTGAAATATCAGATGATGGTGAAAAATTATGAATAAACAGACGATTCAAATCAAGGGACGCACCGTTGGATCCGGTTATCCCACCTACATCATAGCGGAGATGTCTGCCAATCATGCCGGCAGCATCGATCATGCCAAAGAGATCATTCATGCGGCGAAGGAGTCGGGGGCTGACTGTATCAAGATTCAGACTTATACGGCAGATACCATGACTATCGACTGCCATAATGAATATTTCAATATTACGGACGGGACCTGGAAAGGGGAAAACCTGTATGGTCTGTATCTGAAGGCGTATACGCCCTGGGAGTGGCAGGCCGAACTGAAGGCGGAGGCGGACAAGACTGGGATCGATTTTTTCTCGACACCGTTTGACCGGACTTCCGTTGATTTTCTGGAAGGGATCGGCATGGAATTTTATAAGATCGCTTCCTTTGAGCTTGTGGACATTCCCCTGATCAGATATGTAGCGTCCAAGGGAAAACCGATCATCATGTCCACGGGAATGGGAAGCCTTGCGGAGATCGAGGAAGCCGTGGCCGCTGTTCGTGAGGCGGGAAATGACCGGCTTGCGCTGCTTCGGTGCGCCAGCGCTTATCCGGCGATCTCGGACAGCATGAATCTCGCCACAATGGCAGATATGGGTGAGAGATTCAAGGTGCCGGTCGGACTTTCGGATCATTCCATGGGTTCTGTCGGCGCGGTCGCGTCTGTTGCGATGGGAGGCAGTATCATCGAGAAGCATTTCTGCCTCGACAGGGCGATCAAGAATCCCGACTCCACCTTTTCCATGGAGCCTGCGGAATTTGCAGCGATGGTGCAAGATGTGCGGCAGGCGGAGAAAGCGATCGGCATCGTGAACTATGGAGCCACGGAAGCGGAGCAGGGGAATCTGGCGTTCCGGCGTTCTATCTTTGTGACAGAGGATATTCCGGCAGGCGGAACGCTGACTCCCGAGAATATCCGGGTGATCAGGCCGAGCAACGGTCTGAAGCCGAAGTATTATGAAGAAGTGTTGGGCAAGACAGCTCTTCGGGAGATTAAGCGTGGAACGCCGCTCTCCTGGGAACTGATCAGTGAATAGGTAAAGTGGAAGTATGATGGATATTGATTTGGAACTGGAACTGAAACCCGCCGATATCAATGATGCGGATCTGTTGTTTTCCTGGGCAAACGACATGGATGTCAGGAGGAATTCTTTCCATCAGGAGACGATAGAATATGACGACCATGTCAGGTGGCTCGCGGGGAAACTGAATTCAGACGACTGTCGGATCCTGATCGCCTGTCTGGGTCAAAGAGCAGTGGGGCAGGTACGGTTTGATATTGAGGATGGCATCGCCTGGATCGATTATTCGGTGGATACGCAGCTTCGAGGCAGAGGGATTGCCACGGTGATGTTACAGCATGCCATGGAGCTTGCGGACAGGCGGATCAGGGAATTCGCAGCGCAGGTAAAATTAGAGAACAAAGCGTCCATGCGTGTGTTTGAAAAATGCGGCTTTACAAGATGTGGCGAGGGAGCCTTTCAGGGAACGGACACTTATGTGGAATTCCGCAGAAAAAGCGGTTTCGATGACGTCAGGATTCCGACGATCGTGATCTGTACCCAGAAATCCTGGAATATAGCAAATGCAAAAAAATTCAGGGAAATGTATGCGGGAAGATACCGGGTAGAGATCCTGACGGAAAAAGAACAGTTAACGGCAGAGCGTCTGGACGAATTGCAGCCGGAATATGTGTTTATCCCGCACTGGTCTTACATTATTCCGGAGTCTGTGTACAGCGCATATACCTGCGTCGTGTTTCATATGACAGATCTTCCGTTCGGGAGAGGGGGAAGCCCTCTCCAGAACCTGATCGTGCGGGGATATTCCCACACGAAGATCTCCGCGCTGCATGTGGGGAAGGGACTGGATACGGGAGATATTTATCTGAAAGAGGATCTGGAGCTGTCCGGAACTGCGGATGAGATCCTGCGGCGTACTTCGGATATTATCTTTGGGAAAATGATTCCATGGATCCTGCGCAATCATCCGGAGCCTGTGCCCCAGCAGGGCGAGCCCGTGGTCTTTAAGCGCAGAAAGCCGGAGGACGGGAGACTCCTTCCGGAGATGGATGAACAGAAACTGTACGACATGATCCGTATGCTCGACGGCGAGGGCTACCCGCCCGCGTTTGTGGACTTCGGAGACTATACACTCGAATTTTCCGGAGCGGACCTGCAGGCAGACATCCTCACCGCGAAAGTGCGATTTGTGAGAAAACAAGACTGAGCGTTTTGGAGAGAGAATTATAAATTTGGGATATGCATATGATTTTGACATTTTTTCGCATACTGCTCATGTTTCAAAGAAATTCTCATATTTTTCGCTGCGATGTATGATTGTCACCGCTCTGACCAAACTCGACGGATTTACTAAGCATAATCAAATTCTGGCGCGCGACTTTCCGAGGGAATTGGCAGATTTTCCAAAAACAGGATTTCAGGATGAAGCCGCCGCGGATCAGCACTGTTTGAGCATCGTTTTCTTGAAATGGTTTTATCACATTTCTTAGAAAACGATGCGAGTTTGCTGAGAGCGGCGGCAATCAGATATCCTGAAACCTGTTTTTGAGAAAATCGCCAAGGTCGAGGCGAGCCGCGCTGGAATTCTGATTATGCTAAGAAAATCCGTCTCAGACAGTGGTCATCCGCGGTGACATCATCGCAGCCTGAAAAATATGGAATTTCTAGTTGAAACCCTCGCAAATGTATGCAAAAATATGTCAAAATCTATTGCATACCGAAACTTTTGATACTCTCTCCAAAAACACAGATTGATTTCAGAAAGGACAAGATATGAATATACT
>CAMGRE010000157.1 GCA_946061355.1 uncultured bacterium
ACGATCAGACAGGATCCGGCGGAACTGAGAAAGCGTGCCAGAGCGCTGCTCACACTATACATTGCGGCCGGTCTTGATCCGGAGAAGAATTGCCTGTACTATCAGTCGCATGTGTCGGGACATGCGGAACTTGCATGGATCTTAAATTGCTTCACTTATATGGGAGAACTGAATCGTATGACGCAGTTTAAGGATAAGTCGGCAAAGCATGCGGACAATATCAATGCGGGTCTCTATACATATCCAGTCCTGATGGCTGCAGATATCCTGCTGTATCAGGCGGATGTCGTACCGGTGGGCAAAGACCAGCTGCAACACCTTGAACTGACAAGGGATGTGGCACAGCGCTTTAACAATATCTTCGGTGATGTGTTCACGATACCGGAGCCATATGTCGGCAAAGTGGGAGCCAAGATTATGAGTCTGCAGGATCCCGCCAAGAAGATGTCCAAGTCGGATGAAAATCCGAATGCCAGCATCTATCTGATGGACGATCCGGACACGATCATCCGTAAGTGCAAGCGTGCGGTCACCGATTCGGAGGCGACGATTGCATACCGCGATGAGCAGCCGGGGATCAAGAACCTGATCGATATCTACAGTGCATGTACCGGAAGCACGCCGGAGGAGGTTGTCAGGGAGTTTGACGGAAAAGGCTACGGCGACTTCAAGATGGCGGTCGGAGAGGCGGTAGTCAGCGTGCTGAAGCCCCTGCAGAGCCGCGTGGCAGAGCTTGAGAAAGATAAGGCATATATTGACAGCATCATCAAAAATAATGCTGAAAAGGCACAGTACTTCGCAAACAAGACACTTCGGAAGGTGCAGAAGAAAGTCGGCTTCCCGGAACGCGTGAGATAGAGAACAAAATACCGGACAGGAAAGGGACTGGAGGATACATACAGTTCTTTTTTCTGTTTGAGAAAATGTGAAAAACAAAGCGTCAGAATGCATTCGAGAAGTGTCTTAGTATCTACATGTCCGCAAGCGGACACGTAGCCTTCGGCGAATGCACACTCGCTTTGCTCGGCGCAATGAGCAGCAGCCGCCCTGCTATCAAACATCGTTCTTCCGAAAATGATGCAGACACTTGACACTTTGAGAGCATTCTGACGTTTTGATTTTTCACTTGAATCAAAAGAAAAAGGAGCTGAATGGTATCAGCTCCTTAACTAACCGGTATTTTGTTACTCTGACTTCACGTCTTTCCACATCTCGTTGTAGAGTTCATCGCCCTCGTCTCCGAGGTAGGAGAAGGTTTCGAGGTTATTATACTGAGAGAGGTCAGGGAAGGCGATGGGAGAGTTCTTGATATCCTCATCCTCGATCAGTTCCCGTGCTGCATCATTCGGTGTGGAGTACGTAATATAATCAAAATTCTTCAGTGCAACTTCGGGACGGCACATATAATCAATAAAGGCGTGTGCATTGTCCATGTTCGGCGCATTCTTGGGGATTACCCAGGAATCGATCCATACGTTTGTGCCTTCCTTGGGGATTACATATTCCAGATCCGGATTCTCGCGCTGGGTATAGATAGCCTCGCCGGAGTAGATGACGCCGAGCGCGGCTTCATTGCCAATCATCTTATCGCGCACCTGATCGATCACATATGCCTGAACGAGCGGCTTCTGAGCGATCAGTTCATCTCTGGCAGCGGCAAGTTCAGCGGGATCTGTGGAATTCATGGAAGCGCCGTTCCGCTTCAAAGCAACCATGAATGCATCCCTGACAGAATCCTGCATCAGGATATTATCCGCATATTTTTCATTCCAGAGAATATCCCAGGAATCCACAGGATCCGTGACCATCGTCTTGTTGTAGAGGATGCCGACCGTTCCCCAGCAGTAAGGCACGGAATATTCGTTGGTCTCGTCAAAGCCCTTTGACTGCTCCCAGTACTGGGTCCCGATGTTTGCCTTTGCATTGGGCAGTTTCTCAAAATCAAGCTTTGCCAGCAGATCATTGTCGATCATTTTCTGGATCATGTAGTCGGACGGGCACACTACATCATAAGCGGAAGCACCTGCCTCCACCTTGGGGTACATGATCTCATTCGTCTCAAACTCATCATAGATGACCTTGATCCCGGTCTCTTCCTCAAACTCGGTGATGACATCCGGGTCGATGTATTCTCCCCAGTTGTACACGACAACCTCGCCGTTTTTGCCGGCAGCGTCACTGCCACAGCCGGTAAGAGCCAGTGCGCCCATGGATGCCACGAGCAGCGATAACCATAATTTCTTCATCTTTTTCCTCCTCATAACGTTATTTATGTTCTTTCTTCTTTTTGCCTTCCGGGGACATATTCACCAGGAAGAGAAGAATTAAAACCGTGACAAAAATGATCGTGGAAAGGGAGTACATTTCCGGTTTAATTCCCTTTTTCACCTCTGTGTAGATCTTGGTGGAGAGTGTGTCCACACCGGGTCCCTTGGTGAAGTGCGTGATGATAAAGTCATCGAGCGACATCGTGAATGCCATCAGAAAGCCGGATAACACGCCCGGAAGGATATCCGGGAAAACCACTTTGAAAAAGGCGTAAATATGTGACGCACCAAGATCAAGCGCGGCTTCATAGACGCTCGGATTCAGCTGCTTCATACGAGGCATCACACTTAGGATCACAAAAGGAATGTTAAACGTGATGTGGGAGAGCAGAATCGTGATGAAACCGAACTTTACACCGAGGGTGATAAACAATAACATCAATGAAATACCGGTCACGATCTCGGCATTCAGCATGGGAATGTTCGTGATCCCCATGAGAATGGCCCTGTTCCTGCGTTTCATCGCGCTGATGGAGATACAGGCGATGGTGCCGATCACGGTGGCAAAAAATGCCGAGAGCAGAGCGATCAACATGGTGTTGTAGAGCGCCTGAAGGATCGCACTGTTATCAAACAGTGAAATATACCACTTGATCGTGAAGCCGCCCCATTTTGCCCTGGTACGGCTTGCATTGAAGGAAAGCACCATCAATGTCGCTATGGGTGCGTACAGAAACAGAAAGATCAGCGAAATATATAGTTTCTGAAGAGTCGTCTTAGCTTTCATAATGCGGTACCGGTTCCCTCCTTGTCAAAGATGGCTGTTGCAACCATATTGATGATGATAAAGAGCATCAGTACAATGGAGAGCCCGCTTCCAAGATTCCAGTTGCCGGTCTGGGTAAATTCCTGTTCGATCACATTTCCGATCAGCAGAATCTTGCTGCCGCCGAGCAGCGTACTGATGACAAAGGTGGTAAGCGCGGGCACAAATACCATCGTGATACCGCTGATGATTCCGGGTACGGACAGCGGCAGAATCACCTTAAAAAAAGTCTGGATACTGTTGGCGCCGAGATCCCTTGCGGCATTGATGACATTCTTATCAATCTTCACCAGCACATTATAGAGCGGGAGCACCATAAAAGGCAGGAAGTTGTATACCATACCGAGGATGATGGCGTAAGGTGTGTTGATGATATTCAGTGTGGGCAGGTGCAGAAATCCCAGGATGTTGTTGATGACGCCTGTTTTTTCCAGCAGCGTCTGCCATGCAAGGGTGCGCAGCAGAAAGTTCATCCACATCGGAAGGATGAATACCAACACAATGAAGCTGTGCTGATTCACATTCAGATTGCACAGAATCATCGCAAGCGGATACGCCAAAAGGAAGCATATCACGGTACTGATGAGAGAGAGCAGTATGGACAGCCACAGCGCCTTTGCATGCTCGGCAGTGGCAATGGCAGCGATATTGGCCATTGTAAAAGCACCGCTCTTATCCGTCAGTCCATAGTAAAACACCATACAGAGCGGGATGATGATAAACACAGCTGACCAGATGACATAAGGACATGCCAGAAGTTTTTTTCCGTTACTCATTGACGCCTACAGCCTCCTCGTCTTCAGATTCCGGTTTGTGCATGATCTGGATATTGAACGGATCCACATGGATGCCGACTTTTGTACCGACGGCAAACATCCGCGTGCTGTGCACCAGCCATTCAAAACCGTTTGCCGTAACCTCCATCTCATAATGCACACCCTTGAAAATAATGTGGGTCACCACACCCTCAATCGTGCCATTTTCAGGCTCGACAAGTTCCACATCCTCGGGGCGTATCACAACGTCCACGGGCGTGTTTTCTCCGAAGCCCGTATCCACGCAGGCAAAACGTGCGCCGAGGATCTCCACCAACTCGTCACGGATCATGATGGAGTCCAGAATATTGCTGTCTCCGATAAAGTCTGCGACAAAAGCGTTCTCAGGTTCATTGTAGATGTCTTCCGGAGTGCCGATCTGCTGGATGTAGCCCTGATTCATCACAACGATGGTGTCGGACATGGTCAGCGCTTCCTCCTGATCGTGCGTCACATAGATAAACGTGATGCCAAGTTCGTTCTTCAGGCGGATCAGTTCATACTGCATATCCTGTCTGAGCTTTAGGTCGAGAGCTCCCAGAGGTTCATCAAGAAGCAGCACCTTCGGCTCGTTGACGATCGCCCTTGCGATCGCGATACGCTGTTGCTGGCCGCCGCTCAAAGAGTCAGGCATACGACGTTCATAGCCGTCCAGATTGACCAGCTTGAGGGCATACTTGATTTTGTCGTCGATATATGATTTTGATTTATTTTTGATTTTTAATCCAAAGGCAATATTTTCCGCAATATCCATATGGGGAAACAGGGCATACTTCTGAAAGACAGTATTGACCTGCCTCTTATTGGGGGCAAGTGATGTGATATCCTGACCGTCAAAGATGACAGAACCGCTGTCGGGATTCTCAAACCCGCCGATGATGCGCAGAGTAGTGGTTTTGCCACAGCCACTGGGTCCCAAGAGTGTGAGGAATTCATTCTCTCGGATATACAGATTCATATCATCCAGTACCGTGTTGGAATCAAATGTTTTGGTGATGTGCTGTAAGTCGATCAGCTTGTTCATGACTTATTGCCTCCTGTGTATGTTGGTATCATATCAAAAATCTGCCGCAGCCGGCCGCCCTGCACATATAAATATCAAAAGCTCGGCGGGCTGCTGATCCAGATCAGCGTAGCATCGCTCTTTTTGCTGCATTCGATGTAATGCGTTTTGTTTGAGGTGAAATAAAAGGACTCCCCTTTTTTGACCGGATATGTTTTCTTGCCGACATGCAGCAGAATGGAGCCGGAGATCACATAACCGAATTCCTCCCCCTCATGCGGGTTGTCCGGGTAAGTGGAACCGCCCGCTTCCAGCGTGAGGCGGATGGGTTCCATGATATTTTTCTGGGCATTGGGAATGATCCATTCAATCTTATAATGAAGTTCATTCTCAAGCTTTTCAAAATAGTCTTCTTTATGAAAAACAATCTGTTCCTCAGGTTCTTCACTGAAGAAATCCTTCAGATCCGTGCCGAGACACTGGAGGATATCCACCAGCGTGGCGATGGAAGGGGAAGTGAGATCGCGCTCGAGCTGGGAGATAAATCCCTTGGAAAGTTCCGCCCGGTCAGCAAGCTCTTCCTGAGTCAGTCC
>CAMGRE010000158.1 GCA_946061355.1 uncultured bacterium
GGCAAGGCGGAGGATGTAACGCTCGGCTATGACAGGTTGGAGGACTATTTCACGAACGGAAGCTTTTTTGGGGCGACGATCGCTCCCAACGCAAATCGTATTGCGAATGCGAAATTCACGATCGATGGGGTTACGTACCAGGTTGATGTGAACGACGGACCAAACAATCTTCACAGTCATCTGGATCTTGCAACCCACAAGAGAATGTGGGATGCGCAGCCCGGGGACAATACCATCACCTTTACGATTGATCTGGCGGACGGAGATATGGGATTCCCCGGAAATAAGACATTTTCCATTACATATACATTGACAGATGAAAATGAATTGCGTCTGGATTACACAGCGACTACGGATAAGAAAACGGTTCTGAATCCTACCAACCATGCATATTTTAATCTGGCAGGTCACAATAGTGGAAGTATTGAAGATCATATATTGTGGATGAAAGCTAGCCACTATACGCCGGTCATTCCGGGAGCCATTCCTACCGGTGAGATTGCGCCTGTGGCGGGGACTCCGATGGATTTCACAACGGAGAAGCGCATCGGTGATGAGATTGGAGCGGATTTTGAGCAGTTGAAGCTGGTGAAGGGTTATGATCACAACTGGGCGGTTGATGACTGTGACGGAAGCCTGCAATTGATCGCAGAGCTTCATGAAAAGAACAGCGGCAGGACGATGAAGGTGTACACAACACTTCCGGGCGTGCAGTTCTATGCCGGAAACTGCATCGCAGAGACAGTCGGAAAAGGAGGTGCGGTATATAAAGAGCGTACCGGACTGTGTCTGGAGACAGACTTCTTCCCCAATGCGGTAAATGAACCTGCTTTTCAGAGTCCGGTATTCGGACCGGGCGAGACTTATCGTTCGACAACAGTTTACCAGTTTGCTTTTTAAAATGACGGCTTTTGTCAGATAAAAATAAAATCCATTCGACAAGGTACGATAAATCCCGAACCTTTCCTGCGGTATAATGTGCGTGTAGGCAATGAGCAGTGCGTCTGCAAGCAGAAGCAAAACCGACTGCTTGCAGGCGGGTTTGGTTCTGCTTGCAGACATAGGGCGAAGCCCGCGAATGAGGAAGCGGAAGCTTCCGAATGCGCACTGCGAATACACATTGCGAATGAGGAAGCGGAAGCTTCCGAATGCGCACTGCGAATGCACATTGCGAATGAGGAAGCGGAAGCTTCCGAATGTGCACTGCGAATGCGCATCCGCCGGCGACGGCAGCAGGGAAGGAAGGGATTTTGTTGGAGAGGAAGATACCGGAAAATATCTGTCGGATAGGCAGAACGGATACTTTGCAGAGGATTTATGTAGAGGACTATGTGATTTCCTTTCTGAAGGAAATATTGAAAGATATGGAACATGCGGCAGCCGGTAAGGCAATGCTGCTTTTGTTTTATGGGGAAGGTTTTGAAAGGGACGGTGTGCAGTTCTTTTTCCTGGATGGAATGGCGGTACGCGCCGGTGCAGGAGGAAAAGGATTTCACCGGGAGGAGCAGATTTATTTTGACAGGATCAGACGCCGGTTTTTCCCTGACAGGAAAGCGATCGGCTGGTATTGTCTGACGCCCGGAAGGACGACGATCCCGGAGATTTTTCGGAATTTGCGGGAGCAGCAACTCGCCGGAATACAGGGATATTACATATATTACGAAAAAAATGCGGCGATGGAGGAGTATCTGCTTGATTATCATCAGGCAGAGAAAGTGCAGGTGCTGCTTTCCGATAAAGTAAAAAAGAAAGTAATCAAATCAGAAGAAAGTAAGCTGCCGGATGGCAAATCAAAAGAAAGCAATCAACAGGCAACGGGAAAACCTGTAAAAAGGCGTAAAAGAAGAACGGACAAGCCTGATGATAATCTGATGACGTTGTCAGCTTCCATTGTCGCTGTCAGGATCATGAATGCGGTGAGCTTGTGCGTGCTGATCATTTGTTGTATTATTGCAGTTACAACCTTAAATCAATACGATAAAATGAAACGGCTCGAACAGACAGTGATCTGTCTGGAGGAAAGTCTGAAAGACTACCATGATGGCGCGGGGGAACCAGTCATGAAAGAGGAAAGTATGCGGGAACAGGATCACGGTGCGCAGAATGAGCTGCCGTCTGACCGGTGATCCGGGAGAAAACATATGACAAATATCAGGGATTATTTCAAAAAAAAGGAGAAAAGACAGGGCGACAGCCTTGGCATGAAAATATTGAAGCATCGGCTGGTCATTTTGTACAGGACAGTGCTGATCATAGCAGTTGTGGCAGCAGCAGCGGCGGTCGTGATCGTACAGGCGAAGAACAGAGTGTATGAAAGCTATGAGGAGATCAGTTCGGTACCGCGTGAGAATATCAGCGGTTCCGTCACGGCTGCATTGGGAGAGCATATTCTCACTTATAGTAATGATGGGGCAAACTGCGTGAACGGTGAGGGAGAGCAGTTGTGGAACCAGACATTTGAAATGCAGAATCCGATCGTGGATATCTGCGGTGATGTGGCGGCCATGGGTGATTACAATGGGCGGACTATTTACGTGATGGATTCGCAGGGGACGTTGGGGGAAATCGATACCAAGATGCCCATCCGGAATTTTGTGGTTTCTGCGAGCGGTGTTGTGGCGGCGATTCTGGATGATACCAATATTACATGGATCTATCTCTTTGATACTTCGGGCAATACGCTGGCATATTTTAAGACAACCATGAAGCAGAGCGGATACCCCATTTCGATCACGATATCGGATAACGGAAGTCTTGTGGGCGTCTCCTATCTGTACGTGGACAGCGGTGTCATGAAATCGAGCGTTGCGTTCTACAATTTCGGACCTGTCGGACAGAACGAAATTGATAATTTTGTGAGCGGATATGATTATATGGATTCTGTGGTGCCGTTTGTACGGTTCCTGGATTCGGAAACGGCAGTTGCCGTATCGGATGACCGTCTGGTAATGTACAGTGGCGGCCAGAAACCGGTCAGTGTGGCTGATGTGCTTCTGGACGGCGAGATTCTTGGTGTTTACTGCGGAAAGGATTATGTCGCGCTTGTTTATAATGATGTGACAGGGAATGCCATGTATAAGGTGGATGTCTATAAGGATGACGGCAAACTGGCGGACACACTGATGCTGGATTTTCAGTTTTCTGACATCATCTTTTCCGGGGACAGGGTGATCGTATACAATGAGCAGGAAATGCTCGTCCATATGATTGGCAGGATGGACAAATTTGCAGGGAATTTTCATAAATCGATACAGACGCTGATCCCGGGGAAAAAGGCGCAAGAGTATATCATCGTCACGGCAGATTCTGTTGATACCATAGAACTGAAGTGAGACGGAATCGTTTTGGCAGTGAAAGGATACGAAAGAAATGAATCTTGTTTTTTTTGTTGTACTGCTGCTCCTTCTCGGAGGCGGCGTAAAAGGGTATAAGCGTGGAATGATACAGGAACTGTCATCCGTCATATCGCTGGTGCTGGCACTCACAGCGATCGGTATGTTTCTGGTGGCGGCACAGGGTTATCTCAATCATGAGACGATCAGGGTCGTGTTGGGCATCGTGTGTATGACGATCGCCGTACTCGTATATAAAATAGTGGATTTTATTCTTTCCTCATTAAAGATGCTTTCTTCTCTGCCCGTGCTCAAAGGTGTTGATAAGCTGTTCGGTTTTGGAGTTGGCGCAATGGAGGCGGTGCTGATCATATGGGCCGCCTTTCTACTGATCGTAGCGTTTGATCCGGCGGGGATCAGTGCTGCTGTTATGGAGGATGTGAGGGAAAATTACCTGCTCACTTTTCTGTTTCAGAACAATCTCCTGGCAGATGTGATATCCGGACGGATTCCGGCGCTATCTGAGATCGGAGGTATGACCGGAAGTGATCTTTTTGTCTAAGATGATTCCGGATGCTACCATGATGATTCCGGCAAGCTTCAGAAGTGTAAAATTCCGGTACACGACCACGTCAAACAGGATTCCGGCCAGCAGCTGTCCGATCAGAAGGAGGGCTGTAGACTGAAATACTTCCATGCGGGCGAGACATACCAGGCTGATGACAAAGGCGATCACGCCGAGTGTGCCACCCAGATAGAGATACAGAGGCGCTTTGGCCCAGGCGATGAGGCTGTCTGATTGGAAACTGCCGGTGCACAGCAGCAGGAAAAGGGCGAGAGCGCTGGCCACCACATAATTCACCAGAGAACCGTTCCAGGTTCCCAGTTCCTGTGTAGCACGATAATTGATCATTTTTGAAATGACATTGGCACATCCCAGAAGAAATGCCAGAAGAATAAAAAATAACATATTGCTGTCCTCTTTTCTTATTTTTCTAAAGATTCAAAAGTATGATTCCCACCAATACCAATAAGAATCCCGGTATCCGTTTCAGGCAGAAGCGCACTTTCGGTACGTGAAAAAGTCCAAAATGATCGATGACTGCAGAGATCATAAGCTGACCTGCAACGGAGAGACATGTGGTTACGGAAGCCCCGAGTCTCTGGATGCAGAAGCTGCTGACGGATACGATCAGCACGCCGAAAAATCCGGCGGAATACAGATACCATGGCATTCCGCGGATCGTGATCCTGCGGCGAACAAATAAAAGAATATAGAAAGCAAGCAAAAGCCCTCCGGAAAAATGTACAATCAGGCTCACGCCGAACAGACCGATATAGTCTGTGAGCATGCCGTTAAATGCTGCCATGGCTGACTGGAGCATCCCGGCGATCAGGACAAAAAGAGAATACATTGATGAACACTCCTCTCCTCTTTTGGAAAATATTTCTGTAAGATAAAGTACCATGTTTGCCGGTTAACGTCAAATCGGGAAAAGTATTGTGAAAATCGGGCAAAAGATTGTGAAAATATTGACTTTTTTTAGAAAAAATGTTAATTTCATTATATTCCTAATTATTCTAAAAGTGGAGGGAGAACAATGAAAAAAGCAGTAGCATTACTTATGATGCTGGTGATGTCCCTGAGCCTTGTGGCATGTGGCGCAAAGGCTGATTCAGACAACAGCGGGGCAGCAGCATCCGAGACAACGACAGAGGCAGCGGCTGACAGCGGAGATTCCGCGGAGGCAGAGGCAGAAGCGCCGGCAGAGGCCGGCAAGGTTTACAATGTATGTTATCTTGTAAACGGGAACCTTGGCGACAAATCTTTCTTTGATTCCTGTAATGCAGGTCTGACAGAACTCGAGTCGGCAGGCAGAATCAAACTGAGAGTAATCGAGATGGGTGGTTCCGACGAGGATAAGCCCGTATGGCTCAGCACACTTTATGAGGTGTCCGAGGCAGCAGAGTACGATCTGATCATCTGCGGTACTTATCAGATGCCTGATTACCTGAAGGAGGTTGCAGAGCAGTATCCCGACCAGAAGTATCTGATCTTTGATGATGATACCTATGTGGGAGCATGTGACAATGTTGTTAACGTTACATATAAGCAGAACGACCTCGGATATCTTGTAGGTGTATTTGCAGCAAGCATGACAACAGATA
>CAMGRE010000159.1 GCA_946061355.1 uncultured bacterium
AAATACCGGACGCTTCTTGCCAGAGAGCAGGAGAAACGCGAGATACAGGAAGGCCTGATCAGAGCCTGCAATGTGATTGATCTGATCATAGAGATCCTCAGGGGATCAAAAGACCGTGCGATGGCAAAAGCATGCCTTGTTGAGGGCAAGACGGATGGTATCCGGTTCCGCTCGAAAGAGTCTAAGGTGATGGCGCAGATGCTTCAGTTTACGGAGCGTCAGGCGAATGCGATCCTCGAGATGCGTCTGTACAAGCTGATCGGTCTGGAACTGGATGCCCTTGTGAAAGAACATGATGAGACCGTAGCAAATATCTATCGTTATGAGGATATTCTGGAGCGCCGCGATTCCATGGCACAGGTGATCATGAATGAACTGGATCAGATCAAGAAAGAATACGCACATCCGAGAAAGACGGTGATCGAGGACGGCGAGGAAGCTGTCTTTGAGGAGAGGAAGCCGGAGGAGATGGATGTCATGTTCCTGATGGATCGCTTCGGATATGCCAAAACCATTGATATGGCAACTTATGACAGAAATAAAGAAGCTGCAGATGCGGAGAACCGGTTCGTCTTTTCCTGCAAGAATACGGGAAGAGTCTGTCTCTTTACCGATACGGGCGTACTTCATACGATCAAGGTTGCGGATGTTCCGTTCGGAAAGTTCAGAGACAAGGGTGTTCCGATCGATAATGTGAGTAATTATGACTCCGGCAGGGAGCGCATCGTCTATCTGACCAGTCAGACCGAATTGAATCTGTACCGGCTGATCTTTGTCACAAAGCAGTCCATGATGAAAGTGGTGGATGGCGGTGAATTTGATGTGGCAAAACGGACGGTTGCGGCGACCAAACTGCAGGAGGAAGATGCGGTGGTGAGTGTCGCACCGATCAGAGAGCAGAAAAATATCGTACTAAAAACAAATGACGGGTATTTCCTGCGTTTCCCGATCGAGGAGATCCCCGAGAAAAAGAAGGGCGCTGTCGGTGTGCGCGGCATGAAGCTTGGCGCAAAGGATTCTGTTGAAGCGGTATATTATACGCAGAATGCGGTGGAAACAACAATCCCATACGGAAGCAGGGAACTGGAATTAAATAAAATCAGACTCGGCAAACGTGATACCAAAGGAGTGAAGGTGCGCTTATGAGAGTGATCGCAGGAACGGCGAGGAGCCTGCCTTTGAAGACTCCCGCCGGAATGGATACAAGGCCTACTACCGACAGAATCAAGGAGACACTGTTCAATATGCTGCAGCCGGATATTCCAGGGGCAGTTTTTGCAGATCTCTTCAGCGGCAGCGGAGGAATTGCGATCGAAGCCCTGAGCAGGGGCGCGGGTCGGGCATATCTTGTGGAAAACGGTCGTCAGGCACTTAGGTGCATTCAGGACAATCTGCGTTTCACCAAGATGTCGGATCGAGCCGTTGTACTTGGACAGGATGTGATCGCCGCTCTTTCCAGGATTCCCGAAAAGCGTCTTGATCTTATTTTTATGGATCCGCCTTATAATCAACAGTGGGAGCAGCGGGTGCTCGAATGCCTTGCGGATAAGTCTTATGTGACACAGGAGACAAAGATCATCGTGGAAGCTTCCCTTGATACGGATTTTGATTATCTGGATGAGATGGGGTTTGCAATTTTAAAAGAAAAGGTGTATAAAACCAATAAGCATGTGTTTATAGGGAGGAAAAAAATATCATGAAGGCAGCAATTTATCCGGGAAGCTTTGACCCGGTTACTTACGGACATCTGGATGTCATCAGACGTGCCGCCGATATTTTTGATGAATTGACGATAAGCGTGTTGAATAATGTCAAAAAGACTCCATTGTTTTCTGTGGAGGAACGTGTTAAAATACTGAAAGAAGCAACGAAGGATTTGAAAAATGTAAAAGTGGATTCCTTTAGCGGTCTCTTAGTGGATTATGCAAAAGAAAAGAATATTCATGTTGTTGTGAGGGGTTTAAGAGCGATCACGGATTTTGAATATGAGCTTCAGAACGCTCAGACAAATCGTCTGCTTTCCGGCGAGAAGCTGGATACGATGTTCCTTACCACCAGTCTTGAATATGCCTATCTGAGTTCTACCACGGTAAAAGAGATTGCAAGCTTTGGCGGTGATATTTCCGCCTGTGTTCCCGAGTTTGTTGCGGATCTGATTTATAAAAAATATGGAGTGACAAGATGAGCAGTAAGATTGAACAGTTGATTGATGAGATTGAAGAATATATAGATGGCTGTAAGTATCAGGCATTGTCCAACACAAAAATCATTGTAAATAAAGAGGAGATCGATGCGCTGCTCAGAGAGCTTCGCATGAAGACACCCGATGAGATCAAACGGTATCAGAAGATCATCAGCCAGAAGGAAGCGATCTTGAACGATGCCAAGGAGAAAGCGGAGGCGCTTCTGCAGCAGACCGCCGTTCAGACGAATGAACTGATCAACGAGCATGAGATCATGCAGCAGGCTTATGCACAGGCAAATGAGATTGTGACCATGGCGACGAAACAGGCACAGGAGATCCGGGACAATGCGGTCATTGAAGCCAATTCTTACCGTGCAGCCGCCATACAATATATGGATGATAACCTCAGAAATCTTGAGAGCATTATCGAGCATACGATGGGTACCACATCAAAACATTTCCAGGAGACGCTTGGCTCCCTGCAAAACTGTCTGGATATCGTCAAATCAAACCAGATGGAACTCCATCCGGCAGATGTTGAGGCGGAGCCGGAACAGTCTGATGAGGACAATATCAACCTTGATATGATCAAATAACATTGTTTTGGGAAAGCAGAAAATAAATGGCTGTGGCGCAATACACAGCCATTTTTGTTTTTGGGAGGATGAAGAATGAAATTATTCAGGAACCTGATATCATTATTTATGACAGCTGCATTGCTTTTACAACCGTTAACCGTCTTCGCAGGACAGCCTGAACAGGTACAGAAAGCGCATCAAAATATTGTGGTCGTGATTGATCCGGGGCATGGCGGAACGAATCTCGGCGGACAGATTCCGGGACTCGATGAAAAGAATATGACGCTTGTCACGGCGCTTGCCATGAAGGAGGAACTGGAGAAATATGAGGGAGTCACCGTATATCTTACAAGATACGGAGATGAGACGTTATCTCTGCAGGAACGGGCACAGCTGGCTGCGTCGGTAAATGCTGATTTTCTGTTCAGTCTGCATTACAACAAAGCGGTGCCTCCGAGGCTTTACGGCGCGGAGGTATGGATCCCGTCACTGGGAGATAACTATGCCAAAGGCTATGCGGTGGGGGATCTGGTGCTGAATGAGCTGTGCGATCAGTACGGCCTGTACCGCAGAGGGATCAAGACAAGGATCAACACAAGGGGCACAGATTATTACGGTGTTATCCAGCATTCTGTCGCATTAGGGATACCGGCTGTGATCATCGAGCATTGCCATATCGATAACAATCATGATCTGCAGTATTTTAATTCCATAGAGAAGATGCAGAAGTTCGGACAGCTTGACGCAACAGGTGTGGCGAAATATTTCCGTCTGAAATCGAGCGTTCTCGGCGTGGATTATTCCGGGCAGCAGATCGCAGCAGTCGGTTCTCCCGCCATCCCGGTGATACAGGACCTGACTCCACCGGAGAAAGCTGAGATACAGTATCTTTCCGCCGGGAACGGAAAGGTACAGATCCGGATCAATGCTTCGGACAGTCAGAGCGGTATCTATTACTATGATTACAGCACGGACGGCGGTGTGACATTCTCCGATCTGCTTCCCTGGGACGGTGTGGGAAACACCAAATCCGTATGGCTTCCGACAGGCGGAAAGCAGATCACGGTACGTGTGTATAACCAGTATGATTTGTGTACTCAGAGCAATATCCTTGCCATGAAATAAAAGTACAGCCCGGTAATCGCTGTCTGGATAAGCTTATGCCGGACATATTCATGCAATGACAGGTCCGTGTGCGCGATCATACTGTAGGTCTGTGCGATACAGGATGCTCCGCCGAAGGGAAGGAGCGTCAGGGTCAGATAAGGATGTTTTTTCCCGAACGAAACAATGCCGCCGGTGATTTCAAGGAGCAGCGACAGCAGCGGAAGACACGTTTCCCTGATATCTGCCGGACAGTCTGAAAACAGGAGCACAGGAAACATATTCAGCATATTAAAAAAGATCATGTAGCCGCCAAGCTTTGTGATGGAATCAAGACCAGATGAGACGGCCTCATCCAGGGCTGTGGCAAAGGGAAGCGGTCCGGCACTGCTGTCATAAGGATGGTCAGAATGAGTCAAAGTTGCTGTGTGTGGCCCGCGCAGGTCATGATAAACGGTGTGACGCAGAACGATTCCGTAGAGGAAAGGCAGTCCGTACATACCGAAGAGACAGAGCATCACAGAAAGTCCGGTCGAATATCCCGTAATTTGAAGTGTTGACATTACAAAGCCGATGAAAAATATGGGGCCGATATTATTACAGAAAGAGAGCAGATATTGGGCTTCCCGTCGTGAAAGATTTCCCTTGGCATACAGTTCGGCACAGATTTTTGCGCCCATTGGAAAGCCGCAGAGAAAACCGGTAATAATGACATAGAGACAGTCATCCCTCAGAGAAAATAGAGGGTTCAGAAGCGGACTGAAAAATTTTGCAAATATACCGGTCAATTCCATGCGGATCATAATCCCGGTGATTACCATAAACGGAAAAAGGGTCGGGATCATCCGGTCAAACCAGGTGGTCAGACCGATTCCGGCATAATGGAACGAACATTTCGGAAAAATAAGCAGTCCAAAGATGACGGCGGCACAGGGAAGGATCCGAAGAAAAGTTTTCAATGTCTTGTTTTTTATTTTTTTTTGCAAAAAATCACCCCAAAGACAGGGAAAATGATGTATACTCAATACATATGTGCCGGGAGAGGGATTCATGCGTCTTGATAAGTATTTGACACAGGTGAATATGGGAAGCCGGAGCCAGGTAAAAGATCTGGTGAAGAAGGGATTGGTAACGGTCAACGGTCAGGTGGAAAAAAGCCCGGAACGCAAAATTGATGAGATGTCAGATGTCATTACCTGTCAGGGGCAGATGCTTTCCTATCAGGACAAAGTCTACTATATGTTCCATAAACCGGCAGGATGCGTCAGTGCCACACAGGATCACCGTGATGTTACGGTGATTGAATTTTTGAAGCATGAAAACAGGAGAGATCTTTTCCCTGTCGGGCGGCTGGACAAAGATACAGAGGGGCTTTTGCTCATCACAAACGACGGAGATCTGGCACATCGTCTGTTGTCTCCCGTAAAGCATGTGGAAAAGTGTTATCTGGCAAGACTCGCACATAAGATCACACAGGATGAGATTCGGCAGCTTACGCAGGGGCTTGATATCGGTGAGGACAAACCGACGCTTCCGGCGCGTTTTGCATGGCATACGGAGGATGACAGAGAATCCGATACACCGGAAGTCCTGCTTACGATCACAGAGGGAAAATATCATCAGGTCA
>CAMGRE010000160.1 GCA_946061355.1 uncultured bacterium
AAGTTACAGATCCCTGCTGGTAAAGCTACACCAGCACCGCCGGTTGGTCCTGCACTGGGTCAGCACGGTGTAAACATCGTTGAATTTACAAAGCAGTTCAACGCAAGAACAGCAGACAAGGGTGATCTGATCATCCCTGTTGTTATCACAGTATATGCAGACAGAAGTTTCAGCTTTGTGACAAAGACTCCCCCTGCTGCAGTACTTCTTAAGAAAGCAGCCAACATCAAATCCGGTTCTGCAGTACCTAACAAGACCAAGGTGGCTACGATCTCCAAGGATAAGGTAAAAGAGATCGCAGAGATGAAGATGCCTGATTTGAACGCAGCAAGCCTGGAAGCAGCTATGAGCATGATTGCAGGTACGGCAAGAAGTATGGGAATCGTAGTGGAGGATTAAGAGCATGAAACATGGAAAGAAATACAATGAGGCTGCAAAGCAGGTAGATCGCACTACTCTGTATGAAGCCGCTGATGCGATCGCATTGGTTAAGAAGAATGCAACCGCAAAGTTCGACGAGACGATCGAGCTTCACATCCGTACAGGTTGTGACGGACGTCACGCAGAGCAGCAGATCCGTGGAGCAGTAGTGCTTCCGAACGGAACAGGTAAGACAGTAAGAGTACTCGTATTCGCAAAGGGTGAGAAGCTGAACGAGGCAGAGGCAGCAGGCGCTGACTATGTAGGCGGCGAGGAGCTGATCCCCAAGATTCAGAACGACGGATGGTTAGACTTTGACGTAGTGGTAGCTACCCCTGATATGATGGGTGTTGTAGGACGTCTCGGTAAGGTTCTCGGACCTAAGGGCCTTATGCCGAACCCCAAGGCAGGCACCGTTACCATGGATGTGACCAAAGCAATCAATGATATCAAAGCCGGTAAGATTGAGTACAGACTGGACAAGACAAACATTGTTCATGTTCCGCTTGGAAAGGCTTCCTTTACAGATGAGCAGCTTCAGCAGAACTACGATGCCCTGATGGATGCAATTATCAAGGCTAAACCCAGCACACTGAAAGGTCAGTATCTGAGAAGTGTTACACTTACTTCCACGATGGGACCCGGCGTGAAGGTAAATGCAGCAAAAATCTGATGTATGATTTCAGAAGGCTTATGGATCGGTGATCTTCGGATCACCGGTCTTTTTTCTTTCCTTTATCCGTCATATGGGCTATAATGGGATAGAATAACAGGAAAAAGAGGTAAAGCGATGCTTTTTAATTCTTATATTTTCATATTAGTGTTTCTGCCCCTGACATTGATTTTGTATTTCGGGCTGCATCATTTTGGCAGGAAGAAGCAGGCACAGGCAGCGTTGGCGCTGATGTCGTTGTGGTTTTACGGTTATCTGAATCCGTCTTTTGTCCCGGTGATCATCGCCAGCATCCTGATCAACTTCGGAGTGTCGCGTCTGGTGATACCGGAGCACAGAGAGGAAAAGATTCGGAAGGCGATTCTGGCAGGCGGTATCGTGCTGAATGTTGCAGCGCTGTTCTACGTGAAGTATTTTTCCTTTGTGGTGCAGAACATCAATGCCATTTTCCAAAAGAATTTTGAACTGGGAAATATTCTGCTGCCGCTGGGGATCAGTTTCTTTACCTTTCAGCAGATTGCCTATCTGGTAGATTCCTACAGGGGAGAGACTGCGGACATTACGTTTCTGGAGTATGCAGTGTTTGTCACATATTTTCCGAAGCTGGTCGAGGGCCCGATCGTGCTGCACGGGGAGATCATTCCTCAGCTGCGCGCGGAGAAAAATTACAAGCCGGACAGCTATAACCTGTCGCGGGGACTCCATATTTTTGCGGTAGGACTTTTTAAGAAAATGCTGTTGGCGGATACTTTCGGCACGATGGTCACACTGGGGTTCGGCGGAGTGGAAATCTTAAGCTCCATGGATGTGCTGCTCGTGATGTTTGCTTATACGTTCCAGCTCTATTTTGATTTCAGTGGTTACTGTGATATGGCGGTCGGTATCTCCTGTATGTTGAATATCCATCTGCCCATCAATTTCAATTCCCCTTATAAGGCGACATCGATCCTGGAGTTCTGGGACAGATGGCACATTACACTAACGCGTTTTCTGCGGAATTATCTGTACTTTCCGCTGGGCGGCAGCCGGAAAGGGAAAGTACGGACTTATGTGAATGTGATGATCGTTTTCCTGGTGAGCGGTCTCTGGCATGGCGCGAACTGGACGTTTATCGTCTGGGGAGCTCTGCATGGTATGGCGGAGGTCCTGACAAGGATCTTTAAAGGTGCATGGGAGAAACTCCATCCCGCATTTCAGTGGATGGTAACCTTTCTGTTTGTCAGCGCTGCATGGCTGATCTTCCGGGCTGACAGCCTGGGGCAGGCACTGATCCTGTTCCGCAAATTGATTTCGGTGGAATCCCTGACGATCACGCCGATCATGCTCGATGGACTGACTATCCCTGAGATTGCCCATTTGGAAAAACTCCTGCATCTGGACGGTCTGGTCGCAAAGATCACCGGATTCCATGTCTGGGCAATGTTCGGCATTGCGCTTTTCATTGTGCTGAACACAAAGAATTGTTATGAAAAGGAATTTAAATGCAATATTCGGACAGCGCTTGCGACAGTCGTTATGATTGTGTGGTCGGTGATCTCTCTGACCGGAGTATCGACTTTCCTGTATGCGAATTTCTGATGAACTGTACGATTTTGATGATATGATCTGAGGAGAATGGATATGAAAGCTAAGGTGTGGTTTGGCACTGTTGTGGCGGGGACGTTGTCTCTGCTTGCGGTGATCGCAGTCTATATCGTTGTTGTGGATCCTTTTTTCCATTATCACAAGCCACTGGAAGGGTTTGCTTATGAACTCGCGAATGAGCGGTATCAGAATGACGGTATCGTGAAACATTTCTTATATGATACGGTGATCACGGGAACTTCCATGACTGCCAATTTCAAGACGACGGACTGCGATGCTTTCTTCGGAGGCAAATCCATCAAAGTGCCGTTTCATGGAGGATCCTTTAAGGAAGTGAATGATAATCTGAAGGTGGCGCTTGCCTATAATCCAAATGTGGTGCGTGTCATCCGCTGTCTGGATATCAACAATTTTACACAGGATAAAGATTATGTAAACTACGAGGGCCTTCCGGAGTATCTGTATGATGACAATATCTTCAACGATACACAGTACGTGTGGAACAAGACGGCGCTCATGGTGGCGGATGATATTCTGGTCAACACGGCTGCCGGGGAGCAGAGCACAACTTTTGATGAGTATATGAGTTGGAGCGATGACTATGAATACGGCAGGGAGGCTGTGCTCGCAACCTACGTCAGACCCGGGAAATGGGAGCATGCCGAAAAACTGACAGATATGGAGCGTGAAAGGACGCTCGAAAATGTCCGGCAGAATATTACGGACCTTGCGAAACAATATCCGGAGGTCGAGTTTGACTATTATCTCTCACCGTACAGCATCTGCTGGTGGGATGTTGAGGTCGTGCGTCCGGGTAAGCTTGCATGGCAGCGGGATCTGGATCAGACGGTGATCGAGGAGATCCTGACCTGCGACAATATTCATCTTTACTCTTATATGGATAATTTTGAGCTGATCTGTGATCTGGACAATTATAAGGACAGGATCCACTATGGCGGGGAGACGAACACAAACCTGCTCAGATGGATGAGCGAGGACAAAGGCCGGATCACCAAAGCAAATTATCGGGAATATCTGGACAGAGTTTACGATTATTACGGAGAGTATGATTATGACAGTCTCTACTAAGAGGAGAAGCCCGTGGAAGACTTTTACGGTTGCACTGTCAGTAGTACTGCTTTTTGGCGGTATCGTGATGGGAGTGACGTATTTCCTGCATCATGGTTTCGGACGGAGCGCTGCGGGCAGCGGAAATGTTCGGATTATCGATCAGGCAGGCGGCAGTCAGAGTATCGCGGGAAATAACAGCGGAAGACAGAAGGCGGAAGAGAGCCAGGGCGGGCTGCTGGCTGTGATCAATGAAGGCGGCAGTGTCCTGGATAAAATCCAGTCGGAGTTTACCGGGGAACTGCCTGAGCCGGAAGCAGCGGGACGGTATGCTGAGTTCCTGGCTGATCCGGAACGGATGAAAGCAGAGAAGACCTATGCGATGGAAGGATCCTCTCCGGACACGATCACGCTGGCATTTGCGGGCGATATCCTGTTTGATCCTGCTTATGCTGTCATGTCGAAACTGAAACAGCGCGGCGGCAGGATGGAGGACGGTATCTCTGAAGAACTTTTGACGCGTATGCGCAGCGCCGATATCTTTATGGTAAATAATGAGTTTACTTACAGCAATGGCGGAGCTCCTACGGAAGGGAAGCAGTATACCTTCCGCGCAGCACCGGAGAGCGTCTCTTATCTGGAGGATATGGGTGCGGATGTGGTGTCACTTGCCAACAATCATGTATACGATTACGGGGAGAGCGCCCTGATCGATACACTCAGGACGTTGGAGGACAAAGGCATCCCCTATGTGGGAGCGGGACGGAATCTGGAGGAAGCGTCGAGGCCGGTGAGCTTTATCGTGAATGATACGAAGATTACGATTTTATCTGCCACACAGATCGAGCGTCAGGATCATCCTGATACAAAAGGGGCGACAGAGAGCAGCGCCGGGACATTCCGCTGCTGGAATCCGGATCGTCTGATCGAGGCGGTGGCGCTGGCGAGGCAGAACAACGATTATGTGATCGTCTATATTCACTGGGGAACAGAGAATACGACAGAGATCGACTGGGCCCAGAGAGATCAGGCGAAGATGATCGCGGAGGCAGGAGCAGATCTGATCGTGGGAGATCATCCGCATTGTCTGCAGCCTCTTGCTTATGTGAATGATGTGCCGGTCATCTACAGTCTGGGAAACTTCTGGTTTAATTCCAGACAGGTGGATACATGTCTGCTGGAAGTGGAGTTCCCGGCGGTGTCCGCGATGGGGCAGATGACGGGGGCGGCAGATATGTCCGGTTCGGAACAGGCAGGCTCGGCAGACGCGGCAGGCGGACAGTCTGTGCGGCAGAAGCCGGTCGTGCGGATCGTTCCGGCGATCCAGAAGGACTGCTATACCTCACAGCTTCATGACGCGGAGCAAAAGCGGGTGATCGATCATCTGAACGGAATTTCCACAACCGCTTATCTTGATCAGGATGGTATCATGCATCCGAGGAGCTAGACCGAGAGGCGGGCCGGTATCATGCATCTGAAGAGCTAGACCGAGAGGCGGGAGGGGAACTTCCGGCCGGATATCTGTTGTGGGAAAACAGGGAAAAGCGCAGAAATAAAAGTGCTTGACACACAGGAAATTGCATGATACTATATTTTCGGTTC
>CAMGRE010000161.1 GCA_946061355.1 uncultured bacterium
ATATTGATGAGGCAAAAAATACAGGCAGACGCGGAGCCCTTTTGTATATTGATCTGGATGACTTTAAGCACATCAATGACGGACTCGGACATCAGTACGGTGATATCCTTCTGAAGGCAATCTCCCACAGCTTCCAACAGGTGGAGGGTGTCGGGGATACTTGCTACAGAGTCGGAGGTGATGAGTTCATTATCATCATTCCGCCGGAGTCCTATGATAAGTATGATAAGATCATCGCTTCCATCAGGGAGATCTTTGCCAGACCATGGTCGCTTCGGGACGGAGAGTATTACTGTACGATGAGTATGGGAACCGTGACCTTCCCGGATGGGGAGGAGAGCTTCCAGGAGGTTATCAAGAAAGCGGACATTGCCATGTATGAGGCGAAGAAGAGCGGCAAGAACCGGATGGCAAATTATTCCGACAAAATTCTGTCTTCTTCCAATAAACGTCTCAATATGGAAAAGAATATGAGAATTGCCACGGCAAACGGGATGGAGGAGTTTGAGGTGTATTATCAGCCGATCATCGTCCCGAACGGAGAGCATGGCAAAAATGCATGTTGCGGTGCGGAGGCGCTTGTGCGGTGGAACAGCCCGGAGCTTGGCTTTATCTCGCCGGCGGATTTCATCCCTTTGGCAGAATATCTTGGACTGATCACACCGATTGGTCAGCATGTGCTTTTTGAGGCTTGCAAAGAATGTAAGAAATGGAACGATGCGGGTTATCCTTACTTTAAAGTGAATGTAAATCTTTCCGTTGTCCAGCTCCAGCAGAATGATGTTGTGGAGATGATTGAGGGTGTGCTCAAGGAAACAGGCATCACACCGAGAAACCTCACATTGGAAGTGACGGAGAGTCTTGCCATCAACGATATGGAGAGGATGAAACGCATCCTTGGTAATATTCGCGCACTGGGAGTGCGGATCGCGCTGGACGATTTCGGAACAGGATATTCCTCGCTCAATCATATCAGGGAGATTCCGCTGGATGTCATCAAGATTGACCAGAGCTTTATCAAAGACCTCGGCAAGAATAAGTATTCTCCGGCATTTGTCCGGATGGTTTCCGATCTCGCCGATGCCATTGAGGTCAATGTGTGCGTGGAGGGCGTTGAGACAGAAGAACAGTACCATATTGTAGGTGATATGAATATCGGCATGATTCAGGGGTATTATTTTGACAAACCGATGTCAAAGACTGAATTTGAGGAGAAATATGTGAAGGAGAAAGCATAACATGGCAGAGACAGAAAAGACAGAAGTTGAAGAAAAAGAGGTTGTTTCCAAAAACTTTATTGAGCAGATCATCGATAAAGACCTGGCGGAGGGCGTTTACGATACGGTACACACAAGATTTCCTCCGGAGCCGAACGGATACCTTCATATCGGTCACGCAAAAAGTATCCTGTTAAATTACGGGCTGGCGCAGAAATATCACGGAAAGTTCAATATGCGGTTTGACGACACGAATCCGACGAAGGAGAAGACCGAGTTTGTGGAGTCTATCAAAAAGGATGTGGAATGGCTTGGCGCAGACTGGGAGGACAGGCTGTTCTTTGCATCAGACTATTTTGAACAGATGTATGAGGGAGCGGTAAAGCTCATCAAAAAGGGAAAGGCATATGTGTCCGATCTGTCCGCAGATGAGATCAGGGAATACAGAGGTACCCTGACGGAGCCGGGTAAGGAGGATCCGGGGAGCCGCCGTGGCATCGAGGAAAATCTGGAACTGTTTGAGAATATGAAAAACGGACTCTATGAGGATGGGGCAAAAGTCTTAAGAGCCCGCATCGATATGGCATCTCCCAATATGAATATGAGAGATCCCGTCATTTACCGTGTCGCACATATGTCTCATCATAATACAGGAGATAAATGGTGCATCTATCCGATGTATGATTATGCACATCCGGTTGAGGACGCGATCGAGGGAGTCACACACTCCATCTGTACACTGGAGTTTGAGGATCACAGACCTTTATATGATTGGGTGGTAAGAGAACTGGAGTATCCGCATCCGCCCAAGCAGATTGAGTTTGCCAAGCTGTATCTGAAGAATGTGGTCACCGGTAAGCGTTATATCAAAAAGCTGGTGGAAGAAGGCATTGTAGACGGCTGGGATGATCCGAGGCTTGTGTCCATCGCAGCGCTCAGAAGGCGCGGTTTCACACCGGAGTCCATCAAAATGTTTGTGGAGTTGTGCGGTGTGTCAAAGGCAAATTCCATCGCGGAATACCCGATGTTGGAGTACTGTATCAGAGAGGATCTGAAGCTGAAGAGTCCCCGCATCATGGCGGCGCTTGATCCCATTAAACTTGTGATCGACAATTATCCTGCCGGACAGGTGGAGATGTTAGAGGTTCCGAATAATCTGGAGAATCCGGAACTCGGTAGCCGTCAGGTTCCCTTCTCGGGAGAGCTTTACATTGACAGGGAAGACTTTATGGAGGAGCCTCCGCGTAAGTATTTCCGTCTGTTCCCGGGCAATGAAGTGCGCCTGATGCACGCTTATTTTGTAAAATGTGTGGGGTTTGAAAAGGACGAAGACGGCAATGTGACGGTCGTGCACGTGACGTATGATCCGGCGAGCAAAGGCGGCAATAGCCCTGACGGACGAAAGGTAAAAGGAACGATCCACTGGGTCAGCGCAGCACATGCCGTGAAAGCAGAAGTGAGGTTGTATGAGAATATCATTGATGAGGAGAAGGGTGTCTACAATGAGGAAGACGGCAGCCTGAATCTGAATCCGGATTCGCTGAAGGTGTTAAAGGAATCCTATCTTGAGCCGGTGATGAAAGATGTGAAACCGGAGGAGCGTTTCCAGTTTGTACGGCAAGGGTATTTCTGTGTGGATTCCAAAGATTCCAGGCCGGACGCGCTTGTGTTCAACAGGATTGTTTCACTGAAGAGTTCCTTTGTATTGCCAAAGAAGGAAGGATGAAATAAGTATGGAAGAGAAGGATTATCTTTTTGGGAAGACGTATAGCTGCCCGGCGTGCGGTGAGAAGTTCAAGAATCTCACGGTGCGCACCGGTAAGGTGAGGACGATCGGTTCCGATATGGATCTGCGGCCGATCAATGAGGGGATTGATGCTGTTAAATATGAGGTGGTTATGTGTGGCGAGTGCGGGTATGCAGCGGTAGCGCGTTTCTTTGAGAAGCCACTGACCTCCGTTCAGAGGAAAGCCATCGAAGAGAAAATCACGATAAAATTCAAACCCAGACCCGAGAAGGAGGTCTACTCTTACGAGGACGTACTGGAGCGGTATAAGATGGCGATCCTGTCTACCGTGGCCAAAATGGGACCGGCCAGTGAGATGGCATATACCTGCCTGAAGGTATCGTGGATGTTGAGGGGATGGAGTCAGGGGCTGGCTGATTCCGAGACAGCCAGGAAGCAGAAGCTGGAAGCGCAGGAAAGGGAATTCCAAAAGAAGGCGCTGGAGGGCTTTGTGACTGCCAATACCAAGGAAGAGTTCCCGATTTGCGGAATGGATGAGAACACACTGGATTATCTCACGGCAGTGCTG
Organism: uncultured bacterium; assembly: GCA_946061355.1. GTDB lineage: Bacteria > Bacillota > Clostridia > Lachnospirales > Lachnospiraceae > VSOB01. The sequence goes on from CAMGRE010000161.1 coordinate 3,533, forward strand.
TATATGAAATTCGAGCAGTATGATAAATCTTCAAAGCTGATCTCACGGATTCTGTCTTCGCATAGCGCCAGCTCGCGTCTGAAAGACCGGGCAAGAGATGTCAAGGATGAGCTTGCCGCCCATATGAAAGGATAAGAGCAGTATGAATGATCTTGCCATTGAGCTTGACAGCGGAAACGGCGGACATCTGTATGAACAGATTTACAATTACATGAAAAGAGAAATCAGGAAAGGGAAGCTTCTCTGCGGAGAGAGGCTTCCCTCAACGCGTTCCCTGGCAGAATATCTTCAGGTTTCCCGCAGTACGGTGGATCTGGCATACGGACAGCTGCTGTCGGAGGGTTACATCGAGTCCAGACCGTGCCGGGGATATTTTGTCTGTAGGATCGATGATCTGTTTTCCATGAAGGAACTCCCGGAGCAGGCAGTTGTGCCCCGGGCGGAGGAAGAGGAAGCGTTTCCCTATGATTTCTCACCGCACAGTGTGGAGCTAGGCAGTTTCCCTTTTGGAACCTGGAAAAAAATAACGAAGAATACCTTGATCGATGACAGGAAGGAGATGTTTGCGATGGGACATCCGCAGGGCGATCCGGAACTGCGAAATACGATCAGCCACTATCTCCATGCGTCCAGAGGCGTGAACTGTACACCGGAGCAGATCATCATCGGAGCCGGAAACGATTATCTGTTGATGCTGCTTGAGAAGATACTCGGAAAGACCTATACGGCGGCGGTGGAGAATCCGACCTACAAGCGGGCATACCGCATTCTGCAGTCTTTTTCGTATGATGTGAAGACGATCGGCATGGACTTAAGCGGGATGCGTGTGGATGAACTGGAGCAGAGCGGAGCGGAACTTGCCTATGTGATGCCTTCCCATCAGTTTCCTACGGGGGTCGTCATGCCCATCGGAAGGCGGTTGGAATTGTTGAGGTGGGCAGCCGAAAAAGAAGAGCGGTATCTGATCGAGGATGATTATGACAGTGAATTCCGGTATCGCGGGAAGCCGATCCCTTCCCTGCAGGCATCCGATACGGCCGGAAAAGTGATCTATATCGGGACATTTTCCAAGGCGATCGCACCTGCGATCCGTATCAGCTATATGGTTCTTCCGGAGAGGCTGCTGATGGAATACAGGAAGCATTGTACCTTTTTCAGTTCCACCGTATCACGTATCGACCAGTCGGTCCTGAATGAATTTATCCGCGATGGCGCTTTTGAGCGTCATCTGAATAAAATGCGCAAGATATACAAAAACCGGCACGACTGTCTGGTGACAGCCTGCCGGAATATGTTACATGATGTCAGGATCTCCGGCGAAAATGCCGGATTGCATCTGTTACTGCACTATCAGGGAGAGCGTTCCGAGCAGGAACTGATCCGTCTGGCAGCACAGAGAGGCGTTAAGATTTATGGAATGTCGGATGCTTATATCGGCGATCTTCCCGAATCCCGGACCCCCACATTGATCTTAGGGTATGCGGGACTGTCCGAAGACAGGATCGAGGAAGGAGTCCGCAGACTATCAGATTGCATCTAAGGAACCGTCATCGTCATCATCATCGTCAAAGAATTCTTCAACGCTCGAAGAGGATTCGTCTTTGTCAAAATGAAGCGGTACGTAAGAACGTTCGCTGTCAGCGGAATCAGCGGGAATTTCCTCGAAATCCTCTTCGGAGTCATCCTCGGAGGCAGGGGCAGCCGATTCCTTTTTCATATAATAATAGAGTCCGCCGCAGGCAGCGCCGACCGCTGTAGCAAATAATAAAAATTTTCCGAATTTCTTAGCCATAT